>DATFWC010000791.1:0-18239 GCA_035259885.1 Xanthobacteraceae bacterium | reverse complement strand
GCATTGTTTCTTGTGACCAACGTCACATAGCGACCAATCTTCGTAATCCTCCAGACATACCGATAAATTCGCGAAAAATTGGCACGAACGACTTGCGATTCCTATTCGCATAACTTCCACTCACCTGAAAATGTACTTCATTTCATCACAGGCTCTTGAGGGATACTGTCGAACCGCGCCGCCGCCCTGCGCAACAGACGCACAGGAGATGTGAGAGCACATCCCTGTCATGCTGAAGGAGAACGGACATGTTGCGCAAAACCATCCTCGCCGCGGCGGCAATGGCCGCACTTGGCGCTGCCGCGCTGGCCCCGACTAGCGCGTCGGCTCATCCCTGGAAGTTCGGCCCGCGGTTCGGCTGGGGCTATCCCGGATTCTACCCGACCTACGTCGCCCCGGTCGCGCCGCTGAACTGCTACTTCGTGAAGAAGTTCACGCCGTTTGGGTTCCGCGTCGTCAAGGTCTGCAGCTACTACTGAGCAGTTTCGTGCACCCGTGCGGCAACCCCGGCCTCCTGGTGGCCGGGGTTGCCTTTTGCCAGAGCCCAAGCGCGAAAACTCTATTCCTCGAGCACGTTCGCGCGGTATAGCCAGCCGGAAACCGCACCGGCGATCGTCGGCACGATCAAGAACAGCCACACCTGCGCCAGCGCCTTGCCGCCGACGAACACGGCGGGTGCGAGACTGCGCGCCGGATTCACCGACAGGCCGGTGACGTTGATGAACGGAAAGTGCAGTGCCACGAGGGTCAGGCCGATGACCAGGCCGGGAAATGGCGTGGCACCCTTGCCGCTGGTGGCGCCGAGGATGACCAGCGTGAACAGCAGCGTGGCGACGAATTCGGTGAGGATCGCGGCCGGCAGGCCGTAGCCGCCGAGATATCCCTCGCCCCAGCCGTTCTGACCCAGGCCGGCGGTGCCGACATCGTAGCCGGCGAGCTTGCCCTTGAGGATCACCACCAGGATGCCGGCCCCGACGATCCCGCCGACCAGCTGCGCAATGACGTAGCCGGCAACGTCCTCACTCCGGATCCGCCCTGCCACCCACAGCGACACGGTGACCGCCGGGTTGAGATGGGCGCCGGAAATGTGCCCGATGCCATAGGCCATCGCCGTGATCGTGAGGCCGAACGCCAGCGCGATCGGCAGAATACCGAGCGGAAAGGCGCCGCCGAAGCCGCCGACCGCAATGGCGCCGCAGCCGACCAGAACCAGCGCCAACGTCCCGATGAATTCCGCAACATATTTTTTCATCTCGTCCTCCCTCCCGCCAGGCCCATGTTCCGGCGAAGCGGCCACTGGTTCAAGTACCCAATTCGGTTTCGCGAAGTGATGTGTGCGACACGGAGGTCCGGCGCTGGCTGGGGCACGAATCTCGGTGCATGCTCACTGTCTGCTCCAAGACTGAGGACAACGCCGATGAAATCGCGTTACATCATGTTCGCTGCCTATAACCGGTGGGCGAACGACCGCCTTTATGCGGTGGCGGCGCGGCTCAAGGACAACGACTATCACGCCGACCGCGGCGCGTTCTTCAAGTCGGTGCATGGCACGCTTAATCACCTGCTGGTCGCCGACCGCATCTGGATGCGGCGCTTCACTGGCACCGGCACGGCGCCGGATCGCCTCGACGCCATTCTGTACGGTGATCTGGCCGGGCTGCGGGCCGCGCGCCGCGACGAGGATGCGCGCATCGTCAACTACGTCGACGGTTTGAGCGACGCCGATCTGGCCGGCGTCATCCGCTATCGAACCGTGGTGCAGCCGGTTGCGGTCGAGCAGGAGCTTGCGCCGGCGCTCGACCATTTCTTCAACCACCAGACCCACCATCGCGGGCAGGTTCACTGCCTGATGACGGCCATCACTGGCGATTGCCCGTCGCTCGACCTCGTCCTGTTCCAGCGCGAAAGGCTCACGGGTGGAATCCGCAAGGTGGGATGACGCGCGCAAGCCCGTATGATGTGTCCGCAGCCCTCACACCAGCGCCACTACGCGGCTTGGGCCGCCGGTGGCATCCTTCACCTTGGCCACACCGGCCACGAGCGTGGCGCCGCTCGCCGGTACGCGGTCGAGATTGGCCACGTTCTCCAGGCCCCAGCGGCCCGAGGGCAGCCACAGATAGTGGGTCTTGAAATCCTTGGACGGCCCGTGGTCGAGCGACAGCGTGTCGACCGCGAGGCCCTGCACGCGGCGCTCCTTGATCAGCCAGTCGGCGGTATCGGCGGCAAAGCCAGGAAAGTGGAATACGCCGGCGGAATCCTTGCCGGTGTAGCGCGGCGCGTTGGTTACGTGCTGCGCCCAGCCGGAATGCATGGCCACGCAGCAGCCGTCCGGCAGCCTCCCGTTCTTGCCCTCCCAATCGACGAGGTCCTGGCGCGACACCAGATAATCGGGATCGCGTGCCGCCTTGGCGGCCACGTCGACCACCGCGAGCGGCACCACCAACGTGGCGGCGTCGAGCTTGTCGGCGGTGGCGCCGTCGGCGGAGAAGTGGATCGGCGCGTCGAGATGGGTGCCGGCATGCTCGATGATTCGCCACCAGTAGAGATTGAAGCCGTCCTTGCCTATGTCGAACTGCTTCTGCATCTCGATCCCGGGGACGCCGAAGAAGGTCGGGAAGTCGGCCGACATCGTGTGGGTCAGGTCCACCACGCCGGTGAAGCTGCGCGGCGTCTGGGCCGCGGCGGGCGTGGCCGGTGCCGCCGACGCGGCGGCAAATCCCGCGGCCAGCGCGCCGGTCCGCCGGAAGAATCCACGCCGGGTCAGCGCCTGGCGCACCGTTTCCTCGCATCCGGGAACGCACATGGAAGCCTCCTTTCCGCGACTGCCTCGTCGCGCACGATCGCGAAAAGCGGTTACCGGTTTTCGCAAAAAAGACCATGCTCGAACGACAGGTAAGCTGGAGCGGATGACGGTGCGAAGCAAAGTCATGTCGCCCTAGCGGGTTGATGCGGCGGCCATGCTATCGCAAATTCCCGGCGCGGCGGGACCAATGAGGAGCGTTTCGTGTCCGTGTTCGATTACCTGCGCGGGTTTTCCATTGTAGCCATTGCGGCGAGCGTCGCCGCCTGCGGTGGCTTCAGCACGCCCACGGTCGACGACCTTCTGCCCAACACGCCCAAGTTCGAATTCAAGACGCTGCCGCCGAGCCGGCCGATCCGGGCGCTCGGCGCCCCCAGCCTGGTCGGTCCCGACGGCAGCTGCGCCGCGACCACCGACCCCGAATTCGTCGGCCCCGGGATCGCGCTCGACATGAGCGAATGCGACGTGGTGCAGCGGGCCGGAACGCCGGACAACATCGACATATCGACCAATCCGCGCGGCGACCGCGCCGTGGTGATGACCTACGCGCACGGCGACCGCCCCGGCATCTATCGCTTCGCGGGCGGCCGGCTGGTCAGCATCGAGCGCGGTGCCGAGCCGCCGCCCGCACCAGAGCGCCCCAAGAAGAAGGCGAAAAGCAAATCCGGATGATGGCCGGCTGGACCTCCGTCCGATCGGAGGCGCATCTTACAATTTTGAACTGCGCTCCAACTGGTTGGCTGCTGACCCGAACAGACAATCCTACCCCTTGCGTTGCCATCGGCCGTTGTCGTCCGGCTGCCAATAGGTCACCTCGTGGCCCGCGGACTTGGCTTCGCTCCAGCGCTCGCGTGCCTGCGCCACCGCATCGGCGTCGTCGCCGTCGAACAGGACGACGATGCGCTGGTAGGCGGCGGCATCGGGCGGCAACGGGGCGCCGTCGAGCAGGAAGCGCACCTGCGCGCCGTTCGGATTGCGTTCGGCAACCGTGATCAGGACAGGGTGTGCATGCGCGTCCGCCTCGCGGTCGGTACCGTGCGGCAGGAACCCGTCATCCCGGTAGGTCCACAGGTGCGCGTCGAGCGCATCCACCCGTTCCTCGGACGCCGCCTGCACGACGATGCGCCAGCCGCGCTCGAGCGAGCGCTCGAGCAGATTCGGCAGCACGCGATCGAGCGGTTGGCCCTGCAGATGATAAAAGAAAATCTCAGTCATTCCAAGCTGATCCAGAATTCTCCTGAAATATCGATTCAGCTTGTTCCGACGCCCTGCTAAAGCGTCACGTGAAGTCACCTCTCGTAGTGGTCGGCGACCAGCCGCTCCAGCAGCCGCACCCCCCAGCCCGAGGCCCAACTCTTGTTGATGTCGGTCTGCAGCGAGCCCATGCCGGTGCCGGCAATGTCCAGGTGCGCCCATGGCGTCTTGTCGACGAAGCGTTGCAGGAACTGGGCCGCCGTGATCGAGCCGGCGCTGCGCCCGCCGGTGTTCTTCACGTCGGCGATCTTCGAATCGATCAGCTTGTCGTATTCGGCCGCGAGCGGCATGCGCCACACCCTTTCGCCGGTGTCCTCGCCGGCCTGCCCCAGCCGGGCAGCGAGCGTGTCGTCGTTGGAGAACAGACCGGCATGTTCGTTGCCGAGCGCCACCACGATGGCGCCGGTCAGGGTCGCCAGGTTGATCATGAATTTCGGCTTGAAGCGCTTGTTCACGTAGTGGAGCACGTCGGCCAGCACCAGCCGACCCTCGGCGTCGGTGTTGATGATCTCGATGGTCTGTCCCGACATCGAGGTCACGACGTCGCCCGGTCGCTGCGCCTTGCCGTCCGGCATGTTTTCCACCAGGCCTATGGCGCCGACCACGTCGACCTTGGCCTTGCGCGCAGCCAGCGCGTGCATCAGGCCGACCACGCAGCCGGCCCCCGCCATGTCGCCTTTCATGTCCTCCATGCCGGCGGCCGGCTTGATCGAGATGCCCCCGGTGTCGAAGGTCACGCCCTTGCCGATGAAGGCCAGCGGCTGTCCTCCACGCTTGCCGTTCCAGCGCATCACCACCAGCCGGCTCTCGTGCGCCGAGCCCTGGCCGACGCCGAGCAGCGCATTCATGCCAAGCCTGCCCATGGCCTTTGGATCGAGAATCTCGATGGCCACGCCGAGCTTGCGCAAATCCCTGGCGCGGCGGGCGAATTCCTCGGGATAGAGGACATTGGCCGGCTCGTTGACGAGGTCGCGGGCGAGCATCACGCCGTCGGCCAGGGCCGCCTGTCCCGCCCACGCCCGCCGGGCACCCGCCACATCGGCGACCCCGACCGTGATCCTCGCCTTGGCGGGCTCCTCCTCCCCCTCCTTGCGCTTGGTCTTGTAGCGGTCGAAGCGGTAGGCGCGCAGCGTTAACCCAAGGGCAACCATGGCGGCCGGCGCCGGCGTGATCGGCCGCGCCGGCAAATCGGCCAGGATGGTGGCATCGCTGGCCGCGGCGGGAATCTTGCCCATGGCGACCCCACCCAGCTTGGTGAGGTCGAAGGGCTTGAGGTCTTCCTTGCCGAGCCCGATGCAGATCAGCCGCGAGATTTTCAGGCCGGCCGGCGCGAGAATGTCGAGGCTGGTGCCCCTCTTGCCGGTGAATCGCTCGGCCCGACTCACCCGGGCGAGCAGATCGCGCGCCGACCCCAGCGCGCGCCGGGTCGCCTCGCCCATCCGCAACCCTTCGCCTGCGAACACAACCAGAACCCCCCTCGTCGGCATGGCGAGAGGACCGAATCCGAGCTTGATGGCGCCGGGCATGAGCGACCTTTTGACGGGAATCCGCAGGCGATCCGGAAGCTCCCCTTACAGCATCGCTCGGAGCATGTCCAAAAAGCCACAATGCGAGATTTTTCAGAGCATTGCCTTCGGCCGGGCCATTTTATGTCGTATTCAATTGCAGAGTTCCCGGGAGGGCGATCCAACCGGGCAAAGACACCTGCCGGCCGGGGGGGCCGAACGGGGGCGGCGCAGGACGATGACTTCCATCGACAAGTACATCTTCCGTACCACGTTCGGGGCCTTCGCCCTCATCGTGATCAGCCTGACCATGCTGATCTGGATCACCCAGGCGCTGCGCGAAATCGACCTGATGACCAACCAGGGCCAGGCGGTTCTGGTGTTCATCAGCATGACCGGCCTGCTCATTCCGGTGCTCGTCCTCATCATCGCGCCCATCGCGCTCATGGTCGCGGTGACCTACACGCTCAACAAGCTCAACGCCGACTCGGAAATGGTGGTGATGAGCGCCGCCGGAATCTCGCCATGGCGATTGTCGGTTCCGTTCCTGCTGGTGGCCGTGGTGGTTTCGCTGCTGGTCGCGGTGATCAGCGCTTATCTCGGCCCTAAGGGGCTGCGCGAATTGCGCACTTGGGCGACCCGTCTGCGCGCCGACCTGGTCTCGACCATCGTCAAGCCCGGCCGCTTCAGCACCATCGAACGCGGCCTGACGTTCTACATCCGCGACCGCCGGCCGAACGGCCAGCTGGTGGGCATCCTTATCGACGATCGCCGTGACCCCAAGGAGCGCGCCACCTTCCTCGCCGAGCGCGGCGACATCCTGGAAAACGACCGCGGCACGTTCCTCGTGCTCGAGAGCGGGAGCGTTCAGCGCCGCGAGGTCGACAAGCGCGATCCCACCATCGTGTCGTTCGAGCGCTACGCCTTCGACCTGTCGCGCTTCTCGGGCGTCAGCGACGTGCGCGGCGTCACCGCGCGCGAGCGCTACCTGTGGGAACTGGCGGCGCGGCCGGATCCCAACGATCTGATGTACAGCCTGCAGCCCGGCGCGTTCCGCGCCGAGTTCCACGACCGGCTGGCCGCCCCGTTCTATCCGCTGGCCTTCACGGTGCTCGCGTACGCGTTCCTCGGCTCTCCGGCGACGACGCGGCAGAGCCGTGCCTTCGCGCTGGGCCTCACCATCTTCGCGGTCGCAACGCTGCGCTTCATCGGCTTCGGCAGCACGATCTTCTCCGCCCAGAATCCGTCAGCCATCGTGTTCCTGTATCTGTCGCTGGCGGCCGGATTCGCCATCGGCATCGCGGTCGTGGCGCGCGGCATCAACATCGAACCACCGCGGCTGCTCACGGCCATGGTCGCGGCGTTCACCACGCGCTTCGCGCGGGCAGCCACATGAGGCACGAACGCCGATGCTAGGGGGCACGCTCGCACGCTACTTCGGCATGCGCTTTCTCGGCGCAGCAGCGGCCGTGTTCGGCGGCATCTTCATGCTCATCGTGCTCGTCGATTATGTGGAAATGACCCGCCAGGCGAGCAAAGTGCCGAACGCGTCGGCGCTTCTGGTGGCGCAGATTTCTCTGTTTCGCGTGCCGCAGGTCACCGAGCGCATCATCCCGTTCGCCGTCCTGATCGGCGCGATGGTCTGCTATCTCACGCTGTCGCGCCGGCTCGAGCTCGTCGTGGCGCGCGCCGCCGGGATTTCGGCGTGGCAGTTCGTGGCCCCGGCCATCGTGGTGGCGCTGCTGATGGGCGCGGCGGCGACCATGATCTACAACCCGATCTCGGCGAACCTGCGCGAATACTCGAAGCGCCTGGAGGCCGACCTGTTCGGCGAGCGAACCGGCCCGCAGGTCGATGCCGGCTTCTGGGTCAGTCAACGCGACGGCGACGGCCAGGCGCTGATCAACGCCGCGGCGAGCCGCAACCAGGGCGCCATTCTCGATGGTGTCACCGTGCTGACGTTCGACGCGGCGGGACGCTTCCGGGAGCGGATCGAGGCCAAGACCGCGGAGCTCGACGCCGGCTACTGGCGCCTGAAGGACGTCGTCGTCTACGCGATCGGCGTGCCGCCGCGCCAGCACGGGACCTATCAACTGACCACCACGCTGACTCCCGAGCAGGTCCGCGAAAGCTTCGCGACGCCCGAAACCGTGTCGTTCTGGAATCTGCGGCAGTACATCGAGCTTGCCGAAAACGCCGGCCTCGCCGCCGCAGGCTATCGGCTGCAGTATCAGCTGCTGCTGGCGCGGCCGTTCCTGCTGGCCGCGATGGTGATCCTGGCGGCGTCCGTGAGCCTGCGCTTCTTCCGCTTCGGCGGCGTGACGCGCATGATCCTGAGCGGCGTGATTGCCGGCTTCCTGCTCTACGTGCTGTCGAAAGTCACCGAGGACGTGAGCCGCGCCGACCTGATGCACCCCGTGGCAGCAGCGTGGCTTCCGGTGCTGGCCGGCGGACTGACGGGGTTCCTCGCCTTGTTGCACATGGAGGACGGGTGATGGCCAGCGCCACCATTGCTCGCCCGTCCTTGGCGCGATGGCTGGCAACAGCCGCCGCGCTTGTGTGTATTTTGGCGGCGACCGCGGTGGGCGTCTGGCTCAGCGCCAGGCCGGCCGAAGCACAGTTCCTCGATGCCCCGGCGCGCCGCGGCGGCTACGGCAGCCCCTCTGCGGTCCAGCTGCAAAGGAGCCGAAACGACCCCAATGCGCAGATGCTCGTGACCGCCGACGAGATCCAGTACGACTACAGCAACGAACGCGTGTCCGCCGTCAGCCATGTCCAGATCCACTATGCCGGCTCGATCCTCGAGGCCGACAAGGTCATCTATGATCAGAAGGCGAAGCGGCTGCGCGCCGAAGGCAACGTCCGGCTGACCGACGCCGATGGCAAGATTTTCTACGCCAATATGCTCGACCTCAGCGACGACTTCCGCGACGGCTTCGTCGATTCGCTGCGGCTCGATTCTCCCGACAAGACCCGCATCGCCGCCGTCAGCGCCGAACGCACGGCCAACAACATCACGGTCTTCCAGAACGGCGTCTACACCGCCTGCGAACCCTGCGCGGACGATCTCACGAAACCGCCGCTGTGGCAGGTCAAGGCGGCGCGCATCATCCACGATCAGACGGAGAAGATGGTCTACTACGAGGATGCCCGCCTCGAGTTCTTCGGTGTCCCGATGGCCTATATCCCATTCTTCTCCGCGCCCGATCCGACGGTGAAGCGCAAGACCGGCTTCCTCATGCCGTCGGCGACGTTCAACAGCGTGTACGGTTTCGGCGTAACCACGCCGTTCTACTGGGCGCTCGCCCCCAACTACGACCTGACGATCAGTCCCACCCTCACCTCCAGGCAGGGCCCCCTGCTGCAGGCCGAATGGCGGCATCGCCTGATCAACGGGTCGTACTCGATTCGCGCCGCCGGCATCTGGCAGCTCGACAAGGATCAGTTCATCGGCGAAGTCCCGCACGACAGCTTCAACAGCGGCTTCCGCGATTTCCGCGGCATGGTGCAGAGCTCGGGCCAGTTCAACCTGTCCGACCAATGGGTCTGGGGCTGGGACGGCACCATCGTCACGGACAAGCCCTTCCTGCAGGACTACAGCGTGATCAAGATCCCGCCGGAGATCATCTCGACGGCCTATCTGCAGGGCCGCGGCGAGCGCAGCTTCTTCGATGCGCGGGCGATCCACTATCTCGGCCTGTCCGCCTTCGACAACCAGGGACAGCTGCCGATCATCCGGCCGCTGATCGACTATTTCAACACGCTGAAATACCCGGTCTTCGGCGGCGAAGTGAGCTATGGCTTCAACCTCCAGAGCCTCAGCCGCTCGGACGCCAATTTCAATCTGATCAATCCGTCGCTCTCCACGCTCACGGCGATCGACCTGACGTCCGGGCCATGCGCGCCCGCCGTCGACCCGGCGCAGAAAGTCCCGGCCAACTGCCTGCTGCGCGGCATCCCGGGAGATTCGACCCGCGGGTCCGCGGAAGTCATGTGGAAGCGCACGATCGTTGATCCGTGGGGCCAGGTCTTCACGCCGTTCGCGTCGGCGCGGGTGGACGCGGCCACGATGTCGGTGACGCCGCAGCCGGGCGTGGCGAACTTCTTCGAGACCGGCGACAGCAGCGTCGCGCGCGGCATGGTCACCGGCGGCGTCGAATACCGCTATCCCTTCATCAGCGTTCAGTCCTGGGGCACGCAGACGATCGAGCCGATTGCCCAGGTCATCGTGCGGCCCAACGAGACCGGCATCGGCCAGTTCCCCAACGAAGACGCGCAGAGCCTCGTGTTCAGCGACGCCAACCTCCTGTCCATCGACAAGTTCTCCGGCTTCGACCGTGTGGAAGGCGGCGGCCGCGCCAACGTGGCCCTGCAATACACCGCCCAGTTCAACCGCGGCGGCTACGTCAATGTGCTGTTCGGCCAGTCGTATCAGCTGTTCGGATTGAACTCATTCGCGGCTGCCGACAACACCAATACCGGCATCGAGAGCGGTCTCGATACGAAGGCGTCCGACTACGTGGCGCGGCTCACCTTCCAGCCGACCACCAGCTACGCCTTCATCTCGCGCTTCCGCCTCGACGAGCAGAGCTTCGACGTGCGCCGCGTCGAGTTCGAAGGCCGGATGAGCTTCGAGCGCTGGTCGTTGTCGACCATCTACGGCAACTACGACGCCCAGCCGGCCATCGGAATCCTCACGCGCCGCCAGGCCGTCCTCGGCACCGGCTCGGTCAAGCTCACGCAGAACTGGAGCCTGTTCGCCGGCCTGCGCTACGACATCGAAGCCGAGCGCATCAACCAGACGAATGTCGGCCTCGGCTATATCGACGACTGCTTTGCCATCCGGGTGACCTACGCGACCAGCTATGGCTACACCGCGAATCCCCAGCCCATCCATACGGCCCTGCTGCAGATCAGCCTGCGGACGCTTGGCACCACGCGCTTTTCGCAGCGCGTCGACGGGCTAGCCGGCGTCTCGGGCTTGCCCGAATCTTCGAGCGGGCTGCATTTCTAGCCGGGGCCGGCGCGGCCGGGCTGATTAACGCCACTTTTTGTCCCAATAGAGCGGTGCTACGAATCACCCCCGGCGCGACATGCAGAACGGCGTCATGGCAGGACGAATACTGGACCGGATTGGGCGGTACCTCGCGGCGGCAGCCTTGGTCTTGGCCGCCGCGACCGCGACGCAGTGGCCGGCCGCCGCCCAGCAGGTGGTCGCCGTAGTCAACGGCGATCCGATCACGGCGATCGACATCACCCAGCGCACCAAGCTGATCCAGATCTCCACCCACCGGGTTCCTGGCCGTCAGGAGGTGCTCGACGAGCTGATCGACGAGAAACTGAAGCTGCAGGACGCCAAGCGCTGGAAGCTGGAAATCACCGACTCCGAGGTCAACACGGCATTCAACAGCATCGCCCAGCGCGCCAACAGCACCCCGGACAAGTTCGGTCAGGCGCTCGCCGGGCAGGGAGTCTCGGTCGACGCGGTGAAGACCAGGCTCAAGGCCGATCTCGGCTGGTCGCAGATCATTCGCGGCAAGTTCCAATCAATCATGAACATCCGCGAACGCGACATCCTCGATACGCTGAATACCGCACGCAAGGACGACCAGCGCCCGGTCGGCTACGAATATACGCTGCGGCCGATCCTTCTGATCGTGCCCCGCGGCTCGTCCGAGGAGGTGATCGCGGCACGCCGGCGCGAAGCCGAGGGGCTGCGCAACAGGTTCCAGGGTTGCGACGAGGGCATCCGCCTGGCGCGCGGGCTGCGCGACGTCGCGGTGCGCGATCCGGTGATCCGCACCTCCGGCGATCTGACCGCGCAAATGCGCGAGATCCTCGACAATACGCCGGAAGGCCGCCTCACGGCGCCCGAAACCACCCGGCAGGGAATCGAGGTGTTCGCGCTGTGCGGCAAGCGGACGACGACCAGCGAATTGCCGGGCAAGCGCGAGGCGCGCGAAAAGATCCTGCAGGAGCGCTTCGTGGAACAGGGCAAGCGCTATTTGAAGGAGCTGCGATCCCGCGCGATGATCGAATATCGCTGATGTCACGTCCCCTGGCGCTGACCATCGGAGAGCCCGCTGGCATCGGACCCGACATCGCGCTCGCCGCCTGGCAGCGCCGCCGCGATTTGTCCCTGCCCCCCTTCTATCTGCTGGCCGACCCGGAGTTCGTTCGCCGCCGTGCCGCCCGGCTGGGACTCGATATCCCGGTCGCTGCGGTGGAGCCGCGCGCCGCAGCGGCAAGCTTTGCGACTGCGCTTCCGGTAGTGCCCATCGACGTCGACACGGCGGCGCAGCCGGGACGGCCCGATGCCTCCAGCGCGCCCGCCGCCATCGGGGCGATCCGCCGCGCCGTCGCCGACGTGCTCGGCGGGGCGGCGTGCGCAGTCGTCACCAACCCGGTCGCCAAGCACGTGCTCTATCGCTCCGGCTTTGCCGAGCCCGGCCATACGGAATTTCTGGCCACGCTGGTGGAGGAGATGACCGGCAGGTCGGCGCATCCGGTCATGATGCTGTGGTCGCCCGAGCTGGCGGTGGTCCCGGTGACCATCCATCTGCCGCTGGCGCAAGTGCCGGCGCGGCTGAGCACGGAGCTGATCGTCGAGACCGGGCAAATCGTCGCGCGCGATCTCGAGCGCCGCTTCGGCATCGCGCGCCCGCGCCTGGCCATTGCCGGTCTCAATCCCCACGCCGGAGAAGAAGGCGCCCTCGGCGAGGAGGACAGCACCATCGTGGCGCCGGCGGTCGAGCGCCTGCGCGCAGCCGGGATCGACGCGCAGGGGCCGCGGCCCGCCGACACCATGTTCCACGCGCCGGCGCGCGCCGGCTACGATGCCGCCCTGTGCATGTACCACGATCAGGCCCTGATCCCGATCAAGACGCTGGCCTTCGATCACGCCGTCAACGTGACGCTCGGGCTGCCGCTGGTGCGCACGTCGCCCGATCACGGCACGGCGTTCGACATCGCCGGTACTGGCCGCGCCGACCCGTCGAGCCTGATTGCGGCGATCCGCCTCGCGGCCCGGTTGGCGGCCCCGGCTGAGGCCGCCGTTGCCCGGCCATGAGCCCGATCGATGACCTTCCGCCCCTGCGCGAGGTCATCAGCCGCCACGGCCTCATGGCGCGCAAATCGCTCGGCCAGAATTTTCTGCTCGATCTCAACCTGACCGCCCGCATCGCCCGCGCCGCCGGACCGCTGGACGATGCCTGCGTGGTCGAGATCGGGCCCGGCCCCGGAGGGCTGACGCGCGCGCTCCTCGCGGCGGGCGCACGCCGGGTCGTCGCCATCGAGCGCGATCCGCGCTGTCTCGCGGCGCTGGCGGAGATTGCCGCGCGTTACCCGGACCGGCTGACGGTAATCGAGGGCGACGCCTTGGAGGTCGATGCGAGCGCCTACATGACCGGAGCGCCGGCGCGCATCGTCGCCAACCTGCCCTACAACGTGGCGACGCCGCTCCTCGTCGCCTGGCTCGGCGCCGAACCGTGGCCGCCGTGGTACGATGCGATGGTCCTCATGTTCCAGCGTGAGGTCGCCGAGCGGATCGTCGCCGCGCCGGGATCCAAGAGCTATGGCCGGCTGTCCGTGCTGGCCGGCTGGCGCACCGAGGCCCGCATCCTGTTCGACGTGCCGGCGGCCGCGTTCGTGCCGCGCCCCAAGGTGACGTCGTCGGTGGTGCGGCTCGAGCCGCGGCCAACGCCGCTTGCCTGCGACCGCCGCGCGCTCGAGCGCGTGACGCAAGCCGCCTTCGGCCAGCGGCGAAAAATGCTGCGCCAGAGCCTCAAGACGCTGGGCATGGATCCGGCGTCCCTGCTCGCAGCCGCCGGCCTCGACCCGACCGCACGCGCCGAGGACGTGCCGGTCGAGGGATTCGTCATGATGGCAAAGGCGTTGGCAGATCTCGCGGCAGCCTAAAGTCCCGCCTGTAACGCGCGCACGAAATCGGACAATCCCGTCTGCCGCGCCCGCTTGAGCCGCTCGGCGGACAGAATGGCGCACACGTCGTCGAAGGCGCGGACGATGTCGCGGTTGATGATGACGTAGTCGTATTCGGCCCAATGGCTCATCTCGCCGGAGGCTTTGGACATGCGCCCGCGAATGACGTCGTCGCTGTCCTGCGCCCGCGCCTTGAGCCGCCGCTCGAGCTCGGTCACCGACGGCGGCAATACGAACACGCTGACGAGATCGCCCGCAGCATGATCGCGCAATTGCTGCGTTCCTTGCCAGTCGACGTCGAACATTACGTCGCGGCCGGCCGCCAGTGCCGCCTCTACCGGCGCGCGCGGCGTTCCGTAGCAATGATCGAACACCCGGGCCGACTCGAGCAGATCACCGTTGCGCACCATGGCGTCGAAGCGCGCCTGATCGATGAAATGATAGTCGCGGCCGTCAACCTCGCCGCTCCGTTTCGGCCGCGTGGTGACCGAGACCGAGAGCTCGACCCGAGGATCCGTCTCGAGCAGCCGGCGCGAGAGCGTGGTCTTGCCGGCGCCCGACGGCGAGGACAGCACCAGCATGATGCCGCGGCGGGCAACATTGTCTGCTTGCCGTGGCGCCTCCGCCATCCGTCACTCCAGGTTCTGCACCTGCTCGCGAAACTGCTCGACCACGGTTTTCAGGTCGAGGCCGATATTCGTGAGCTCCACGTCGTTGGATTTGGCGCACAGCGTGTTGACTTCGCGGTTGAGCTCCTGCGCCAGGAAATCGAGGCGCCGCCCGATCGACCCACCGGTCGCGAGCAGACCGCGCGCCTGCGCCACGTGCGAGGCGAGCCGATCGAGCTCTTCGCGCACGTCGGCCTTGGACGCCATCAGGATCGCCTCCTGGTGGAGGCGGTCGGGATCGAAGCGGTCGGACGCATCGAGCAGCAGCGACACCTGCTCGGCCAGCCGCGCCTTGATCGCCTCGGGGCGGCGGCCGGGCGCCGCTTCGGCGCGCCGAGACAGGTCCGCGATTGCGTCCAGACGCGACGTCAGCACGCGGCCGAGGGCATCGCCCTCACGCCGCCGCATCTCTGAGAGGCCGGCCACCGCGGTGTTGAAGCCGGCCATGATCGCGGCCTCGGCCACGCGCCGGTCCTCCTCGCTCTCGTCCGGCTCGCTCACCTCGATGATGCCGCGCAGCGCCAGGATGCCGTCGAGGCTCGGCGGCGCCGCGCGCACGCGTTGGCCGATCTCCTCGATGGCGGCGAGGACGGCGGCAAGCACCGGCTCGTTGACGCGTACCGCCGGCGCAACGCCCTCGCGGCTGACCGAAAGGTTGGCGTAGACGGTCCCGCGCGTGAGCGTTTCGCCGGCACGGTTGCGCGCCGGGATCTCGATCGAATCCCAGCCCGGCGGCAGCCGCAGCCGCAGCTCCAGCCCCTTGGCGTTGACCGATTTCAGCTCCCAGGCCCAGACATAGGTTCCCGCCACGCCGTCGGCGCGCGCAAAGCCGGTCATGCTCGACAGCGCCATCTTGAGTGGACTCGGGTGAATTGGGTGAAGATCGCGCGACCTTCAAGCGGGCCGTGCAGCGAACTTAACGGGACCGTGTCGCGCTCACAAGATCACTGCCGGGTCCCGCCTGGCCCCTGCGGACCCTGGGCGCCCTGGGCCTTGGACTTGGCGGCTGGCGGGCGCGCGGGCGGGGGCGAGGTCGGCGCTGCCTGCGCCGGCGGGGTTGCCGGAGCCGCGGCTCCGCCGGGCGCGAACGCGCTGGCCGCGTTCCCCGGGCCGGCGTCCACCGGCGGCTTTGCGGGATCCCGCTGCTGCTGCTCGATCAGGCGCAGGCGCGCGACATTGCGCTGGTGCTGCTCGAGATTTTCCGCAAAGGCATGGGCGCCGGTTCCATCGGCCACGAAGTAGATCTCGCGGGTGCGCGACGGATTGGCGGCCGCCTCGAGCGCGGCACGGCCGGGGTTGGCGATCGGCCCGGGCGGCAGGCCGCTGATCACATACGTATTATAGGGTGTCGGCTGGTCGATCTCGCTGCGCATGATCGGGCGGCCGAGCGTGCCCTTGCCGCCGACCAGGCCGTAGATGATGGTCGGATCGGACTGAAGCCGCATCTTCTGCTTGAGCCGGTTGACGAACACGGCCGAGACGCGGCTGCGCTCGTCGGCGCGGCCGGTTTCCTTCTCGATGATCGAGGCCAGCACGACGAGCTGTTCCGGCGTATGCAGCGGGAGGTCGGGCGAGCGCCGCTCCCACGCGTCCTGGAGCGCCCGCCGCTGTGCCTGCTGCATGCGCTGGATGACCTGCTCGCGTGTGGTGCCGCGCGTGAACCGATAGGTCTCTGGCAGCAGGGTTCCTTCCTTGGGGATTTCCTTGACGGGTCCGCTCAGGACGTCCTGCTCCAGCACCCGCGCCACGATCTGCTCCGAGGTCAGGCCCTCGGGGATCGTCACCTGATGCTGGATCACCTTGCCTTCGATCAGGGTGTCGACGACGTCGCGCAGGCTCGCCTGGCGGTGAAACAGGTACTCGCCGAACTTCAACTGATCGCGCGCCTTCAGCGCGAGCACGCCGCCCATGAACACCCATGGCTGATCGATGACGCCCTCGCGCTGGAGCAGCTCGGCAATGTCCTTGATGCCGAGCTTGGCCGGGATGTTGACGACACGGTCGGCCTCGAGCGGGCCCGGTGCCTCGAAACGATTCTTGCCGACGACGAGGCCGAGCCCGGTCACGAGAGCGGCAAGCAGGACGATCGTAATGACGGCATTGCCGACGATGACGACCGGATGGCGCGCGCGGCGCGACGGACGCGAGGGCTGCGACATGCGTTCAGGCTCGAGCGCCGCACGCGGACTACGCGGAGCAATACGCGAAGCGCCAGAGTTCCCGGCCTCCGGTGTCTCGTTCAAACGCATCGTCCTTTTGTTCCACCAACTGCGGACAGCACCCCCGCCACTGTCGATTTTCCCTTCCCCGCAAACAGGTTAGGCCCAAATATGGCGAAAGGGCGACGGGCACGGCGGCGGCCAGAGGAGCATATCAGGATGGGAGCCGGCGGAACACCAGGGACGCGTTGGTGCCGCCGAAGCCGAACGAGTTGGACAGAACCACGTCGATGTCGCGTTTGTGCGCCTTGTGCGGCACCAGATCGAGCGGCGTCTCCACCGACGGGTTGTCGAGGTTGATGGTCGGCGGCGCCACTCTGTCGCGGATGGCCAGCACGGAAAAAATCGCCTCGACGGCGCCAGCGGCGCCGAGCAGATGACCGATCGACGATTTCGTCGACGACATGGAGATGCGGCCGGCGGCATTGCCGACCACGCGCTCGACCGCCTTCACCTCGATCTCGTCGCCCAGCGGCGTGGAGGTGCCGTGGGCATTGATGTAGTCGATGGAGGCGGCCGGAACGCCGGCGCGACGGATCGCCGCCGACATGCAGCGATAAGCGCCGTCACCGTCGGACGCCGGCGCCGTGATGTGGAACGCATCGCCGGAGAGGCCATAGCCTATGAGTTCGGCATAGATGCGCGCGCCGCGGCGCCTGGCGTGCTCGTATTCCTCGAGCACGACGCAACCCGCGCCCTCCCCCATGACAAAGCCGTCGCGATCGCGGTCGTAGGGCCGCGAGGCCTTCTCCGGCGTGTCGTTGAAGGCGGTCGACAGCGCACGGCACGCCGAGAACCCGGCCATGGAAATGCGGTTGACGGGAGATTCGGCGCCGCCCGCCACCATCACGTCGGCATCGCCGAGCGCGATCAGCCGGCCGGCATCCCCGATCGCATGCGCGCCGGTGGAGCACGCGGTGACCACCGCGTGATTTGGCCCTTTCAGCCCGAACTCGATGGACACGTAGCCGGCCGCAAGATTGATCAGGCGGCCAGGCACGAAGAACGGCGACACCCGCCGCGGACCGCGCTCCTTCAGCACGACCGCGGTTTCCGCGATGCCTTCGATGCCGCCGATGCCGGAGCCGATGAGGACGCCGGTCGCGGCCTGGTCGTCGTCAGTGGCCGGCTTCCAGGCGGCGTCCTCGAGCGCCTGGCGGGCCGCGCACATGGCGTAGACAATGAAGTGATCGACTTTGCGCTGCTCCTTGGGCTCCATCCACTGGTCGGGATTGTATGTCCCGTCGGAACCGTCGCCGCGGGGAATCGTGCAGGCGATCTTGGCCGGGATGTCGGACACGTCGAACGTGTCGATGCGGCGCGCGCCGCTCTCGCCGGCGAGCAGGCGCCGCCACGTCACGTCGACGCCGCACCCAAGCGGCGTCACCATGCCGAGCCCCGTGACGACCACACGCCTCATGTCCGGCTCCTAGCGTCCTGTTCCACGCAGACAGGCGCTCGGCCGCGAATGCCTGCCCGGTCGGACCGTGTCCGGTCCGATCGCCCCCACCCCCCGTTTGGATGAATTCTCACAGACGTCTCGGGGTTCGTGCCAGAGCGAGATGACTTTCTTCGAATCGTCATCTCAATCCGGGCGTCCGCGTCGCGATTGCCGAGCGCTGCTGTGCCGGCGCGACGGAGCTCAACTCTTTGCGTTCTTTTCCAGGAATTTGACGGCATCACCCACCGTCAGGATCGTCTCGGCGGCATCGTCCGGAATCTCGCAGCCGAACTCTTCCTCGAAGGCCATGACCAACTCGACGGTGTCGAGGCTGTCGGCCCCGAGATCGTCGATGAAACTGGCGTTTTCGGTGACCTTGTCAGGCTCGACGCCCAGATGTTCCACGACGATCTT
>DATFWC010000790.1:0-10720 GCA_035259885.1 Xanthobacteraceae bacterium | reverse complement strand
GCCTACAACGCGCTGTGGGCGGTGGACAGCGTCGTGCTGATGCTGAGCGGCTGGATCGCGCTCACGGCGCTGGGCTACGCCTTCATCGGATTTCAGGCCGCCGTCGTGGCGGTCTTCGCCGAGCTGCAATACATGGCTCTGAGCAAGACCCGGTAATCCGGGCGGCCGACACAGCCGATGGTCACGACTTGGCGCGGCGCCGATTGCGCCGCGCCAGCACGTTGAAGAACTCCACCGCGCCGGCAAACGCCATGGCGAAATAGATGTAGCCGCGCGGGATGTGGAAATCGAAGCCGTCGGCCACGAGCGCCATGCCGATCAGCACCAGGAACGCGAGCGCCAGCATCTTCGTGGTCGGGTATTCGGCGATGAAACCGGACACGGGTCCCGACGCCGCATACATCACCAGCATGGCAATGATGATGGCGGCGACCATCACCTCGATGTCCTGCGCCATGCCGATCGCCGTAATGATCGAATCGAGCGAGAACACCAGATCGATGACGATCAGTTGCGCCACCACCATCGCCAGCGCGGCGCGCGGCGAGGCGGTGACGGTGGCGTCCTCCGCATCGCGCGCTTCCACCTCGCCATGAATCTCGTGGGTGGCCTTGGCGATCAGGAACAGACCGCCGCCGATGAGGATGAGATCGCGCCACGACAGGTCCATGTCGAAGGCGGTGACCACCGGCTGCCGCAGGCTCATGAGCCAGGTCAGGCCGCCGAGCATGATGACGCGGAACACGAAGGCAAGCGCCAGGCCGATCTGGCGCGCCCGCTTGGCCTTCTGCGGGTCGAGCCGCGACACCAGGATCGAGATGAACACCACGTTGTCGATGCCGAGCACGATCTCGAGAATCGTCAGGGTGACCAGGGCGGCCCACGCCTGCGGATCGGTAAGAAGTTCGAGCATGCGGGAATTCGTCAGCCTTGAATGCGCCGCCCGAGCAGGCCGGCGACGAGAAAGTAGACGCCGATGGCACACAACGCGGCGGCAATCCAAGGTCCCGGATCGAGATTGCGTCCAACCGCCGCAGCCGCCAACGCCGCCCAAGCGACGAGCAGGGCGATATTCACGCCACGCAGTCGCACCACCCGCAGCGGATGGACGAACGGAAACCGAACGAACGTGAGGACAGCAAATACGACCACGCCGACAAAGGCGATCCAGGGATTTGGGCGCACCACGAACAGATAAAACGCCGCCAGGTTCCACAATGCCGGAAAGCCGCGGAAGCAATTGTCCGCAAACTTCATCTCGCGATCAGCAAAATAGATCGCGCCGGTCACTACGATGATGACGCCGGCCGGAATCGCCGCTGCATCGGGCAGCAACCCGCTTTGCGCAACTGCGTAGGCGGGCACGAACACGTAGGTGACGAAGTCGACCACGAAATCGAGGCTGTCGCCCGACCAGCGCGGCAGCACCTCCGAGACGCGGGCATAGCGCGCGGCCGTGCCGTCGAGGCCGTCGATGATGAAGGCCAGGCCGAGCCACAGGAACATCAGCGCCCATTCCTCGTTGGTGGCGCTGATGAGGGCGAGCAGTGCACAAGCCGCGCCTGCCGCCGTGAGGACGTGCACCGCGAACGCGCAGACTTGCTGCAGATGGCTGCTCGGCTGCTCGGCTGCGGCCCGGTCGTCGTTCACCCTCGCCCCCCTGGCTGACGCTGCCTATGCGCCTGCATAGCCCAGCCCAACCGGAAACGAAATCCGGATGCTATGATCGGCCGGTCGCGCGTGGAGCCGGGTCGAGTCATGACGTTGAACCGCACCGAAGTCGTGGTCGTCGGCGGCGGGCCGGCTGGGCTCACGGCGGCGGTCGCAATCGCGGCGGCCGGCGTGGCGACCACGCTCGTCGCCGCCAAGGGACGCCCGGACAGCCGTACCACCGCCCTGCATCGCGGTGCGATCACGGCGCTCGAGACGCTCGGCGTGTGGGACCGCTGTCGGGCCCAAGCGGCGGCGCTGCGCGTCATGCGCATAGTCGATGACACGTCGCGCCTGATCCGGGCGCCGGAAGTGTCCTTCTCGGCCGCCGAGATCGACTATGACGCGTTCGGCTACAATATCGAGAACAAGCACCTCGTGGCGTCGCTGGAGGCGCGCGCCGCGGAGTGCCCGGCCTTTGCACGCATCGAGGATACGGCCGCTGCCGTCGACCTCGCCCCGGCCGGCGTGACGGTCCATCTGGCCGGCGGAGGCGAGGTTCTGGCGCGCGTCGCGGTGGCGGCCGACGGCCGACATTCGCTTCTGCGCCGCACCGCCGGCATCGCCACCGACCACCATGCCTATCCGCAGACGGCGCTCGCCCTCAATTTGCGCCATACGCGGTCGCACGAGAACATTGCCACCGAGTTCCACACCGAGACCGGTCCCTTCACGCTGGTGCCGCTGCCTGGCCTGCGCTCCGGTCTGGTCTGCGTCGTCGACCGCCCGACCGCCGCCGCCATGGCGGCGCTCGACGACGCTGCGCTGGCCGCGGAGATCGAGCGGCGCTCCCATTCGATCCTGGGCAAGATCACGGTCGAGGCGGAGCGCGGCGCCTTCCCTCTCGAGGTCGTAACGGCGAACCGGTTCGGCGCCCGGCGCGTCGCCCTGGTCGGTGAGGCCGGCCACGTCATTCCACCGATCGGCGCGCAAGGTCTCAATCTCGGCCTGCGCGACGCCGCCATGATCGCCGAGCTGATCGTGGCGGCCCACCGCGCCGGCGAAGACGTCGGCGCCGACGATCTGATCGCGCATTTCGACCGCCTGCGGCGCGCCGATATTGCCAGCCGCACGCTGGCCGTCGATCTGCTCAACCGCTCGCTGCTGACCGACCTGCTCGCCGTGCAGGGGCTGCGCGGCCTCGGCCTCTATCTCATCAGCCAGATCCGCCCGCTGCGCCAGGCCGTGATGCGCGAAGGCATCGCGCCGGCCGCCGCCGCGCCGCGGCTCATGCGCGGGGAGCCCCTGTAGGGTGGGTTGAGCGAAGCGAAACCCACCAATACGTGCCGCGTTGACGCTGATGGGTTTCGCTGGCGCTCAAACGCATCCTACGATTCCAGCATCTCATTGTCGGCGCCCAGTCGTGGCGCAGGTTTTGCCGCCGGTGGCGTGCGGAAGCTGGCGGCCAGCGGCAGCGGCAGCGCCGGCATGGTTCGCCCGCTCTCGCCAGTCACCGCGTGCGCGAACAGGCCGCGGGCGACGAAATGCGGATCGGCCAGCGCCTCCTCCAAGGTGGCCACCACGGTCGTGCAACAGTCGGCGGCGGCGAACAACGGCCGCCAATAGTCGGCTGTTTCGGACGCGATGATGGTGGCGACGGCCTCCTTGGTGGCGGCCGGATCGGCGAGATCGTTGACCAGATCCGGGCCCAGCGCGATCGCGGTGACGAAGGCGAGCCAGAATTTCTGCTCGAGTGCCGCACAGGCGACGAGCTGTCCATCCTCCGTCGGATAAAGCCCGTAGCGCGGCGATCCGCCTGCCACCATCAATTCACCGGCGCCGGGAAAGCGCCCGGTGGCCTGGCCGATCGCCAGCGCATACCAGGCGAAAGTGAACATCGCGTCCGCCATGGCGATGTCGAGATGACAGCCCACGCCGGTCGCGTCGCGCTGGCGCAGACCCATGAGAATGTTCATGACGGCGGGAAAGCTGCCGCCGCCGATATCGGCCATCAGCGCGGGCGGCACCACCGGCTGCCCGGCCGGCCCGGGCTGGAGCGCGAGCAATCCGGTGTTGCCGATGTAATTGAGGTCATGGCCTGCTTCGCCGGCGCGCGGACCCTCCTGACCGTAGCCGGTGATCGAGCAATAGATCAGGCGCGGATTGATTTGGCGCACGTCGTCATAGCCGAGGCCAAGGCGCTGCATCACGCCCGGCCGGAATTGTTCGACCAGCACGTCGGCGCGGCGCAGCAGCGGCAGCAGGCGGTCGCGCTCGCGGGTCAGGTCGAGGGTCACGCTTTTCTTGCCGCGATTGACCAGCGCGAAGACGGCGGAAAAGCCGTCGAAGCGCGGCGGATAGGCGCGCATGTCCTCGCCGCCCGGCCGCTCGATCTTGATCACCTCGGCGCCTGCCTCAGCCAGCATCAGGGTGGCGAGCGGCCCCGGCAGCAGCGTGGTGAAATCGAGCACCAGAATGTCTTTGAGCGGCTGCATGGGCGAACCTGGCGCGGAACGGGCTTGGGGCCCATCCTACATCGGCCGCCGTCGCGGCACAGGCAATCGAGTTTTTTTGCCCGCGGCGGCTTGGCGCGGCACGATGCTTGCTCTAACGGTTGCCGTTGGCTCCGTTCGGACGATCGCCATGAAACTCCCGCGCCAATTCTTTCAGCCGCTTGCCATCGGTGCGCCCTCTCCGGTGCGCGACCTGCCGGTGCGGCTCGAGCGCATGATCCATTTCATGCCGCCCCACGTGGAGAAACTCACGGCCAAGCTGCCGGAGCTGATCCGCGACGTCGACGTCGTGCTCGGCAATCTCGAGGACGCGATTCCCGCCGACGCCAAGGAAGCGGCGCGCGCTGGTTTCATCGCCATGGCGCGAAAGCACGAGTTCGGCGCGGCCGGCCTGTGGACGCGCATCAATGCACTCAACTCGCCGTGGGCGCTCGACGACATCATCGAGATCGTATCGGCGGTCGGCGACCGGCTCGACGTGGTCATGCTGCCGAAGGTCGAGGGGCCGTGGGACGTCCACTATCTCGACCAGCTGCTGGCGCAGCTCGAGGCCAAGCACAGGATTGCCGAGCCGATCCTGATCCATGCCATCCTGGAAACGGCGCAAGGCGTCAACAACGTCGAGGCCATTGCGAGCGCAAGCCCGCGCATGCACGGCATGAGCCTCGGGCCCGCCGACCTCGCGGCGTCGCGCGCCATGAAGACGACGCGGGTCGGCGGCGGTCATCCCGACTACGCCGTGCTGAGCGATCCGCGGGGCGACAGCCCGCGCGCAAAGTACCAGCAGGATCTCTGGCACTACACGTTCGCCAAGATGGTGGATGCCTGTGCGGCCGCCGGGATCAAGCCGTTCTACGGCCCGTTCGGCGATTTCTCCGACCCGGCCGGCTGCGAGGCCCAGTTCCGCAACGCCTTCCTGATGGGCTGCGTCGGCGCCTGGACCCTGCATCCGTCGCAGATTGCGATTGCCAAGCGGGTATTCTCGCCCGATCCGGCCGAGGTGGCGTTCGCGCAAAAAATTCTCGCCGCCATGCCGGACGGCACCGGCGCCGTTATGATCGACGGAAAAATGCAGGACGACGCCACCTGGAAGCAGGCCAAGGTGCTGGTGGATCTCGCGAGGCTGGTCGCCGCCAAGGATTCCGAGATGGCGCAGCGCTACGGGATGTGAGGAGGGAGCCCATGATTCTCGAGATTGCGCAGATCGACGTCATTCCCGGCATGGAGGATGAGTTCGAGGCCGGCGTGAAGAAGGCGGCGCCGATCTTTCGCCGCGCCAAAGGCTGCCAGGGCATGGAGCTGCAGCGCGGCGTCGAGCAGCCCAGCCGCTATCGCCTGTTCGTCAAATGGGAAACGCTCGAGAATCACACGGTCGACTTCCGCGGTTCGGCCGACTTCCAGGAGTGGCGCACGCTCGTCGGCCATTGCTTCGCGCAGGCGCCGCAGGTGGAGCACACGCGGGAGGTGGTGCGGGGCTTCTGAGGCCTCGTATGACGCGCCGCCGCGATGCAGGTCGCGCGCACCTGGGCTGCTTATCACTGCCTTGTCGCCGGCAATCCCTCTGCCATGCTTTCGCGAGACGTCGGCGCCACCTCGCGCGCCCGGACGGGCCCACCATCGCGTTTCATCAGGGAAAGGACCGCTCGTGCCCAGGATGACCGGTGCGCGATTGTTTGCCGAGATGATGCAGGGCTACGAGGTGTCGCACATCTTTTTCGTGCCCGCCTTCATGCTCAAGGCGTTTGCCGAGATGGAGGACCGGCCGATCCGCCGCATCATGGTGCACGGCGAAAAGGCGGCGGCCTACATGGCGGATGGCTATGCGCGCGCCACCGGCAAGCCGGGCGTGTGCATGGCGCAGATGATCGGCGCGTCCAACCTGGCGGCCGGCCTGCGCGACGCCTTCATGGCGTCGGCGCCTCTCATCGCCATCACGGGCGGACCGACGCCGCAATCGCGCCACCGCCACGCCTACCAGGAGGTTGACGACATATCGCAGTTCGACGCCGTGACGAAATTCAATGCCCAGATCGATCATGTCACCCGCATGCCCGACTTGATCCGCCAGGCATTTCGCGTGGCCACGTCCGGCGCGCCCGGTCCGGTGCACCTGCGGGTTCAGAGCCATCTCGGCCAGATCAGCGAGGAAGAGGCCGACCTCGACCCGCTGGTCGAGCCCATGTATCGCCGCGCGCCGGCGTTCCGGCCCGAGCCCGAGATGCAGCGGGTGCGCGACGCGCTCGCGCTGCTGGCGCAGGCCGAGCGGCCGATGATCGTGGCGGGCGGCGGCGTGATCCGCTCCAATGCCGAGCGCGAGGTGGTGGCGCTGGCCGAGACGCTGTCGATCCCCGTCGCGACCTCGCTCAATGCCAAGGCGGCGATGGTCGACGATCATCCCCTCGCCGTCGGCGTCCCCGGCTCCTATTCGCGCGACTGCGCCAACCGGGCGCTGGCGGAAGCCGACCTCGTGTTCTTCATCGGCAGCCACGCCGGCGGCCAGGTCACCAACAACTGGATGTTTCCGCCGCCCGGCACGAAAGTCATTCAGCTCGACATCGATCCGGCGGAACTCGGACGCAACTATCCCAACGCCGTGTCGATCCTGGGCGATGCCAAGGCCACGCTGCATCACATGATCAAGGCGGCGCCGCAGCAGCCGCCAGCCGGGTGGCCGCAGCGCGTCCGGCAACTGGTGGCGCAATGGCGCGACGAGCACGCGCCGAGGCGCAACTCGGACGCGGTGCCGATCCGTCCCGAGCGCATCTGCAAGGAGATTTCCGATGTCCTGCCGCCGGACGGCGTCGTGGTGGCGGATACCGGCCACGCCGGCATCTGGACCGCGGGCATGATCGACCTCAAGCATCCAGGCCAAAGCTACTTTCGCACCGCAGGCTCGCTCGGCTGGGGATTTCCGGCCGCGCTCGGCATCAAGTGCGCGCTGCCCGACCGGCCGGTCGTGTGCTTCACCGGCGACGGCGGGTTCTACTATCACATTGCGGAGCTGGAGACGGCAGCGCGTCACAACATCAATGCCGTGATCGTCGTCAACAACAACTCTGCGCTCAACCAGGAAATCCGCCTCAACGACGCCGCCTATGGCGGCAAGCAGCGCGGCCGCGCCGAGGAGATGTGGCGCTTCCCGAACATCGACTTCACCAAGGTGGCGGCGGCCTTTGGCTGCGTCGGCATCAGGGTCGAAAAACCCGGCGAGCTCGGCGGCGCCCTCGAGCGCGCCATCGGGCTCGGCCGGCCGGTGGTGGTCGACGTCGTGACCGACATGTACGCCATTGCCGACAAGCCGTGGACGCCGGCTGGCGCGCCGGATTTCCATTCGTTCCAGCGGAGCAGGAGCTGATGAGCGACATCAAGCCGATCCGCCGCGTGGTCACGGGCAACGACGCCCAGGGGCGCTCACGCGTGCTGTTCGACAGCGCGGCGCCCAACGTCAAGGCGAGCCCGTTCCAGAAGGGCACCAGCATGACCGACATCTGGGTGTTCCACAGCTGCCCCGCCGTGATCTCGGGCGAGCGCGACGACGGCAATCTCCCGTTTCATTTCGAGCCGCCGCGCGCCGGCGGGCACCTGCGCATCGTGCAGTCGGCGGCACGGCCCAAGGACTACGATCCGGCGCAGGACACCAACGTCAAGCCGGAGCATCCGCCGCGCAAGACCGAAGGTGGAACCTGGGAGCGCGGCGGCCAGAACCTTTTCACCACGCGCATCCACAAGTCGGAGACGCTCGATTACGGCATCCTGCTCTCGGGCGAGCGCGTCCTCATCACCGACGACGGCCGCCGCGTGCTCAAGCCGGGCGACGTGGTCGTGCAGATCGGCAGCTGGCACGCCTGGGCCAATCCCGACCACGACAGCCAGATGGCCTTCGTCATGATGGGTGCGAGCTTCGACGAGTGAACCAGATGACCGAGTCAGCCAAACCAGTCCGCCGCATCGTCGTGGTCGATGAAGGTGACCGCTCCAGGGTGATTGCCGACGGGCCGACGCCGGATGTGCAGGCCGACCCGGCGCGGCCGGGATTTGCCTTGGCCCGCATCTGGACCACCGACCGCACGCCGACCGCACTCAAGGGCCTGCGCGAATTCCCATACATCCCGCACGCGCTCGAGCCGCCGCCCGGCGGCTCGGTGTGCCGGATCGTCACGTTCCCGCCGGACGCCACCTATGCCGGAAAGGTGGGGCGCCGCGAGGTGGAAGCCTATTTCGCCGCCATGGGATCGCGCGCGTCGACCTATTCGCCACAGGCGCCGCATCCCTACATGCAGAAGGCCCGCACGCTCGACTTCTGTCTCGTGCTGGAGGGCGAGATCACGCTCGTGCTCGACACCGAGGAGGTGCAGCTGGCGGCCGGCGACACCGTCGTCCAGCGCGGCACCAATCACGCCTGGAGCAATCGCTCCGATCGGCCTTGCGTCATCGCGATTTCATCCCACGATGCCGTCTGGTGAACACCGGGAGGACATGCATGGCACCCTGGCTCCGCCTCCTGCTCCTCGTCGCCCTCGCCTGCCCGTCCAGCCTTGCCGGCGCGCAGGATTATCCCACCAAGCCGATCTTCTTCGTGGTCGGTCCCGGCCCCGACGTGATGGCGCGGCTGTTCGGCCAGAAGCTCGGCGAAGCGTTCGGGCAGCAAGTCCTGGTCGACATCCAGGCGGCGGCGGGCGGCGTGGTCGCCGCGCGCACGGTGGCGAAGGCCGCGCCCGACGGTCACACGCTGCTACTGTCCACCGGCGTCTATTCGATCATGGAGGTGATGCGCCGCGACCTGCCGTTCAGCTTCCTGCGCGATTTCGCGCCGGTGGCGCCGATCGGCTCGCTGTCCTTCGTGTTGCTGGCCACGCCGTCGCTTGGCGTCACCTCGCTCGACGAGCTGATCAAGCTCGCCCGGCAGCGACCGGGAGAGATCAACTGCGCGTCCTCCGGCGTCGGCACGACGGCCCATCTCGGTTGTGAGCGCCTTCGCCAGGCCGCCAACGTCGATATCGTCCACGTGCCGTACAAAGGGGCGCCCGCGGCGCTCGTCGATCTGCTGGCTGGACGCGTCCACCTCACGTTCTCGGTGCCGACCGCGGTCGCGCATGTGCGCAGCGGCGAACTGCGCGCGCTCGCCGTGACCGGCGACAGGCGCGTCGCGACGATTGCGGACGTTCCAACCGTCGCCGAAGCCGGCCTGCCGGAGCTGGAGTTCGGCTCATGGAACGGCGTCCATGTCCCCGCCGGGACGCCGAAACCGATCGTCGACAAGCTCAATGCGGCAATCGCCAAGGTGCGCGGTCAGGCCGAGGTGCGGGGCCGCATGACCGATGTCGGCCTGACCCCGGAAGACGGCACGCCGGAGGAATTTGGCCGGTTCGTCGCCCGCGACGTCGCCCGCTGGGGCCGGATCGTGAAGGAGACCGGCGTCAAGGTAGAGTAGCGGCATGTCCGCCTGTTTCGTTTGCCGCATTGCCGACCCGGGCGTCACGCGCTAGCTACCACGCATGGCTCCGGTCGACCGGTCGCTCATCGCCAATCTGCCGCTGTTTTCCGGCTTCGGCGCGGAAGCACTGGACGACATTCTGCGCGAGGCGCGCGCCGTCCGCTATCCGAAGACCACGGCCGTGTTCCAGCAGGGCGATGCCGCCGATTCTTTCTTCGTGCTGCTGCACGGGCACTTGCGAGTCACGAAGATCACGCCCGACGGTCAGCAGGTGGTGGTGCGCTATGTGGTTCCGGGCGAAGTGTTCGGCGTCGCCATGGCGATGGGCTGGAAGGCCTACCCGGCAACCTGCACTGCAGTCGAGGACAGCGTGACGCTGGTGTGGCCCGCCGCGGCATGGCCGCAGCTTGTGGCCAGACATCCGGAGCTGGCGCGCAACACGATGCAGACGGTCGGCGGTCGGCTGCAGGAAGCGCATACACGCATCGTCGAGATGTCGACTGAGCAGGTGGAGCGCCGCATCGCCCATGCGCTGCTGCGGCTCGCCAAGCAGGCCGGGCGGCGGATCGACCAAGGCGTGCAGATCGACTTTCCGATCAGCCGCCAGGACGTGGCCGAGATGACCGGCACGACCCTGCATACGGTCAGCCGAACCTTGAGCGCGTGGGAGCAGCAGGGCCTGATCGAGAGCGGACGCCAGCGCATCGTCATCCTGAATCCGCACAAGCTGTTCGGGCTGGCCGAAGGCGCGGCCGATTGAGTCGGCCTACGTAACAATCCTTACGCGCGATCTCTTAGAGCATGATCCCGAAAAGTGGGTACCGGCTAAAGATCATGCTGCAAAGCACACCAGAGCGAGATGACGATTCGAAGAAAAGTCATCTCGCTCTAAGCGCGTGCGCGGCTGCGCTCGCCGCACCCGCACGCAGCGCTGCGAGAAAGCCCATCGCCTCCACGCCGTGCTCGCGACAGGCATCCTCGACCGTGTGAAAGCAGGCGATCGGACAGCCGACGCAGGACATCTTGTGATCGAGAAACACCCGAATCGTTGCCGGATGGCGGCGCATCACGTCGTCCACCAGCGTGTCCATCTCAATACGCATTGAACGCCTCGCTTTACTCA
>DATFWC010000789.1:0-7061 GCA_035259885.1 Xanthobacteraceae bacterium | reverse complement strand
CATGGGATACAGCCCTTGTTCGCCGGCATGCTGGCCCGCGCCTGCGGGCTCAACGTGGCCATGGCGGCCAACGGCGACGGTATCCTGTTGACGGCCGCCCCGGCGACGGGCTGATCGCCGGCTGCCCGGCAATACGGCGCGGGAACCGGCCCGGCGCGGCCGGCGCGTATGTATTACTACGGTCAAAAGGCCGATTCCTTCCGCTTCAGCCGTTAACAAATCGCTACTTCGCCGCCGCCGGCGCGGCGAAGATCATGCGGCTGTCCGCGGTCCGTCGCGGCGGTCGCCGGAAAGTGCATGGAAACTCAATCGCGCCGTTGTCGCGCAAACCAAAATTAAACCCTTTCGAAACACACTGGGCCCGCTCCCGAAAGGCGCGGCTGCTTGAGCCATGCCCGCGATAAAGGCCCTGTTTCCATGGACGATCTCCTGAGGGAGTTCCTCACCGAGACGAACGAGAGCCTCGACCTGGTCGACGTCGAGTTGGTTCGTTTCGAGCAGGATCCCAACAACGCCAAGATCCTCGACAACATCTTTCGCCTTGTTCACACGATCAAAGGCACTTGCGGATTTCTTGGTCTGCCGCGCCTGGAAGCGCTCGCGCACGCGGCTGAGACACTCATGGGCAAGTTTCGCGACGGCACCGCGGTGACCGGCGAAGCGGTCACGCTCGTCCTGTCCACCATCGATCGCCTCAAGCAGGTCCTGCACGAGCTGGAACAGACCCAGCAGGAGCCGGAAGGCGCCGATACCGATCTGATCAGTGAGTTGGAGCGTATGGCTATGGAGGCCACGGGTCCCGAGGCCAAGCCGGTGGCGCTGGCCGAGCCCAGGCAGACGGTCGGAACGCTGGTGCAGCAAACGCTCGAGCGTCCCTTGCGTCCTGGCGAGGTCTCGCTCGACGAACTCGAGCGCGCCTTCCGTGAAACCGAAGGTCCCGACCTCGCGCCGGGCAAGAAGGGCGCCGCCAAGGCCGCCAAGGCCGAGCGCAAGCCGGTCATCGAGAAGGAAGATCCCGACAAGATCGACAGCAAGGTCGCGTCGCAGTCGATCCGCGTCAACGTCGAGACGCTCGAGAACCTGATGACGATGGTGTCCGAGCTGGTGCTCACCCGCAATCAGCTCCTGGAGATCGTGCGTCGTCACGAGGATTCCGAGTTCAAGGTGCCGCTGCAGCGCCTCTCCAACGTCACCGCCGAGCTGCAGGAAGGCGTCATGAAGACGCGCATGCAGCCGATCGGCAATGCCTGGCAGAAGCTGCCGCGCATCGTGCGCGACCTCGCCACCGAGCTCGGCAAGGACATCGAGCTCGAGATGCACGGCGCCGACACCGAGCTCGACCGCCAGGTGCTCGACCTGATCAAGGATCCGCTGACCCACATGGTCCGCAATTCCGCCGATCACGGCCTCGAGACGCCGGAGGAGCGGCGCGCTCACTCCAAGCCCGAGAAGGGCACGATCCGGCTTTCCGCCTATCACGAGGGCGGCCACATCATCATCGAGATTTCCGACGACGGCCGCGGCCTCAACACCGACCGCATCAAGGCCAAGGCCATCACCCTCGGGCTCACCAACGAGTTCGACGCCGACAAGATGACCGAGGCGCAGATCCACAAGTTCATCTTCGCGCCCGGCTTCTCTACCGCCACCGCCGTGACCAGCGTGTCGGGACGCGGCGTCGGCATGGACGTCGTCAAGACCAACATCGACCAGATCGGCGGCACCGTCGACGTCAAGTCGGTGTTCGGCGAGGGATCGTGTTTCACCATCAAGATCCCGCTGACGCTCGCCATCGTGTCGGCGCTGATCGTCGAGTCGGCCGGCGACCGCTTCGCCATCCCGCAGCTCTCGGTCATCGAGCTGGTGCGGGCGCAGAGCAATTCCGAGAACCGTATCGAGCGCATCAAGGACACACCGGTCCTGCGCCTGCGCAACAAGCTGCTGCCGCTCATCCACCTCAAGAAGCTGCTCGGCACCGACGCCGGCTCGCCGACCGACGCGGAAGCGGGCTTCATCGTGGTGACTCAGGTCGGCAACCAGACCTTCGGCATTGTCGTCGACGGCGTGTTCCACACGGAAGAAATCGTGGTCAAGCCGATGTCGACCAAGCTGCGTCACATCACCATGTTCTCCGGCAACACCATCCTGGGCGACGGCTCGGTGATCATGATCATCGACCCCAACGGCATCGCCCAGGCGGTGGGCACCACCGGCTCGGCCTCGGAGGAGGAAGCCGACGCGCAGCGCAATTCCGCGCTCGACAAGACCGTTTCGCTGCTGGTGTTCCGCGCCGGCTCACCCGAGCCGAAGGCGGTGCCACTGTCGCTGGTCACCCGCCTCGAGGAGATCGACTGCAAGAAGATCGAGTTCTCCAACGGCCGTCACCTGGTGCAGTACCGCGGCCAGCTCATGCCGCTGGTCTGCGTCAATTCCGAGGTCGGCGTGCGCACCGAGGGCGCGCAGCCCCTGCTGGTGTTCTCGGATGCCGGCCGCTCGATGGGCCTGGTGGTCGACGAGATCGTCGACATCGTCGAGGACAAGCTCGACATCCAGGTCGCCAGCGAGGTGCCCGGCATTCTCGGCTCGGCGGTGATCAAGGGCCATGCGACGGAGATCATCGACGTCAGCCACTTCCTGCCGCTGGCGTTCGAGGACTGGTTCCGCCGCAACGAGATGCGCAACGAGGCGCTGACGCGGACGCTGCTGTTCGTCGACGACTCGGCGTTCTTCCGCAACATGCTGGGCCCGGTGCTCAGGGCGGCCGGCTACGACGTCACCGCCGTTTCGGGCGCCGAGGACGCGCTCGCGCTGATCAAGAAGGGCCACCGCTTCGACATGATCGTGTCCGACATCGAGATGCCAGGCATGAACGGCTTCGATCTCGCCGAGGCGCTCCGCGGCGATCCGCGCAGCGCCGGAATCCCGATCATCGCGCTGTCGTCGATTACGTCGCCGGCCGCGGTAGAGCGCGGTCGCCAGGCGGGCTTCCATGACTTTGTCGCCAAGTTCGATCGCCAGGGGCTCATCGCTGCGCTCAAGGACTCGACCATCGAATTCAATCAGGCGGCGTGAGCACAGCGGACATGACCATGAGCAATGAGACCTTCAACGAGCACGTCACGGAATACGTCACCGTGATGATCGGGGACCAGCTGTTCGGCCTGCCGATCTCGCGCGTGCAGGACGTGTTCATGCCGGACCGGCTGACGCGCGTACCGCTGTCCTCGCCGGAGATCGCCGGCGTGCTCAACCTGCGTGGCCGCATCGTCACCGCCATCGACATGCGGCGCCGGCTCGGGCTGCCGCCGCGTGCGGACGGCCGCCCGCCGATGGCCGTCGGCATCGAGCTCAAGGGCGAGTCCTACGGGCTCCTGATCGATACGGTAGGCGAAGTGCTCAAGCTGGCCGACGGGACGCGCGAGCCCAATCCCGTGAATCTCGACCAGCATCTCAAGCGGGTGTCCGGCGGCGTGCATCGCCTCGAAGGACAGCTGATGGTGATTCTCGACGTCGACCGCGTCCTTGAAATGGGCAGCGATGCCCTGGCCGCGTGAGGAAACGTAAAGTGAAAACGTGCACGTTGGTGCATGGGTGGGGAGTAAGGCCACGATGAAAACTTGCCTGGTCGTTGACGACTCCAGCGTCATCCGCAAGGTGGCGCGGCGCATCCTCGAAGGCCTCAGCTTCGGCATCACCGAGGCCGAGGATGGGCAGCAGGCGCTGGACGCGTGCAAACGCGACATGCCGGACGCCGTGCTGCTCGACTGGAACATGCCGGTCATGGACGGCTACGAATTCCTCAAGGCGCTGCGGCGCATGCCGGGCGGCGACAAGCCCAAGGTCGTATTCTGCACGACCGAGACCGACGTCGTGCACATCGCGCGTGCGCTGCATGCCGGTGCCAACGAATACATCATGAAGCCGTTCGACAAGGAGATCGTCGAAGCCAAGTTCCAGGAAGTGGGCCTGATCTGAGCCCCGCCGCGGTTCAAGTGCCGCGCCCGCCAGTCGCGTTTGTGCAGAGTTGCGTGCCCCATGAGTCTCGCCGCCACCATTGCGCCCGCCGCGTCCGCTTCCGGGCAGGCCCCGATCCGCGTCATGGTGGTCGATGACGCCGTGGTGGTGCGCGGACTCGTCTCGCGCTGGATCGATGAAGAACCAGGGATGCAGGTCGTCGCGTCGCTGCGCACCGGCCGCCAGGCGGTCGATCAGCTCGAGCGCACCAATCCCGACGTCGTCATCCTCGACGTGGAGATGCCCGATCTCGACGGGCTGTCGGCGCTGCCGCTGCTCCTGGAGAAGAAGCGCGACCTCGTCGTCATCATGGCGTCGACGCTGACGCGCCGCAACGCCGAGGTGAGCCTCAAGGCGCTGTCCTACGGGGCCGCCGACTACATCCCGAAGCCCGAGACCAACCGCGAGGTCACGACCTCGGCCAGCTTTCGCCGCGACCTGATCGAAAAAATCCGCCAGCTCGGCGGGCGCCGCCGCCGCAGCGCGGACGCCGCGCGCCGGCCGGTGGCCGAGCCGGCCGCCCGCGCCGCCGGCATCGAGCCGCGGACCATCAGCGATGCCGCCGCCGTCATCGGCCCGATTCCGATCGTCCACACCTCGCTCCGGCTGCGGCCGTTCTCGACGGTGACGCCGCGGGTGCTGCTGATCGGCTCGTCCACCGGCGGTCCCCAGGCGCTGACGGGGATCATGCCGCATCTCGCGCCGGTCATCGATCGCGCCCCGGTGCTGATCATCCAGCACATGCCGCCGACCTTCACCACGATTCTCGCCGAGCACCTCGCGCGCGCCAGCGGGCGTCCGGCGCACGAGGCCGTCGACGGCGAGCCGGTGGTGCCGGGGAAGATCTATATCGCGCCCGGCGGCCGGCACATGCGGGTGATCCGCCGCCAGCCGCATCCGTTCATCGCCCTTGACGACGGCCCGCCCGTCAATTTCTGCAAGCCCGCGGTCGACCCGCTGTTTCAATCGGCTGTCGAGATTTGGAACAACGCCATCCTCAGCGTCATCCTGACCGGAATGGGTCACGACGGAACGCATGGCGCCGCCGACATCGTCGCGCACGGCGGCAGCGTCATCGCCCAGGACGAGGCGACGAGCGTCGTGTGGGGCATGCCGGGATCCGCCGCCAATGCGGGCGTGTGCTCGGCCGTGCTGCCGATCGATCAGATCGCTCCCAAGGTCGTCCGTCTGTTTCAGGGAGACCGGGTGTGACACCGCTCGACTACGATTACCTGCGGAAACTGCTGAAGGAGCGCTCGGGCCTGACCCTGTCGGCCGACAAGCAGTATCTGGTGGAGAGCCGGTTGTTGCCGGTCGCGCGCCGCGCCGGCGTGGAGGGGCTCGGCGGGCTGGTGCAGAAGCTCAAGGCGCCCGGCGCCGAGGCGCTGATCGTCGAGGTCGTCGAGGCGATGACGACCAACGAATCGTTCTTCTTTCGCGACAAGATCCCGTTCGATCATTTCCGCGGCCAGATCATGCCGGCGCTGCTGGCGGCGCGCGCCGCCCAACGCCAGATCCGCATCTGGTGCGCGGCGGCGTCCACCGGCCAGGAGCCCTATACGCTCGCCATGTGCCTCAAGGAGATGGCGCATCAGGTCGCCGGCTGGCGCATCGAGATCATCGGCACCGACCTGTCGACCGAGGTGCTGGAGAAGGCCAAGGCGGGAATCTACAGCCAGTTCGAGGTGCAGCGCGGCCTGCCGATTCAGATGCTGGTCAAGTACTTCAGCCAGGTCGGCGAGAGCTGGCAGATCGCGCCCGAACTGCGCGCCATGGTCCAGTACAAGCCGCTCAACCTGCTGCACAACTTCACGCATCTCGGCCACTTCGACATCATCTTCTGCCGCAACGTGCTGATCTATTTCGACCAGGACACCAAGATCGACGTGTTCGACCGCCTCGCCAAGGTGCTGCAGCCGGACGGCTATCTGGTGCTGGGGGCGGCCGAGACCGTGGTCGGGTTGACCGACTCGTTCAAGCCGCTGACCGACCAGCGCGGCGTCTACGCCCCGAATGCGGCGGGCAGCAAGGCGGCGCGGCCGGCGCTGGCCGCCGTGGGTGCGCCGGCGCCACGCCTGGCGGTCGTCGGCAACCGCTGACGCCGACCCAAAAACCGCTTCTGAGACGGAAGCCCGCTGGCAAGCCAGGGCCTTGCGCGCTGCCGCGCGCCGGCCGCCGCTCATTTCTTGACGGGCGGCAGTAGGCCTTGCTCCTTGAGCAGGCGTCGGCAGTGCATGACGTCGGCACGCAGCTCGGCGATCGACTCCGGCGAAACGAAAGCGCCGTCGCGCCCGAGCTGGGCCCTGATCTGGTCCACGCTGATGTCCGGGTTCTCGTTGAGCAAGTTCTTGATCCGCGCCTGCAGTCCAGTCGAGCGAGGTCGGGCGATGGATTGCGCGTTGGCACCCTTCGCTTCGGGCGATTGCTTCCCGTCCACTGATCCGGTACGGCCCGGCGGTTTCTTGGCCGGCGACATCAACCCTTCCTCCTCGAGCAGGCGCCGGCAGTGCTGCACGTCGGCGCGCAACTCGGCGATCGAGGCCGAGGTGAGTGCGGCGCCATCCCGCCCGAGCTTGGCCTTGATTTCCTCGACGGTGATCTCGGGGTTCTCGATCAGCAAATGCTTGATCTGCGTCTGCTGTTTGTTCGAGAGAGTCATGGCTGTCCGCATCCGTCAGAGGCAGCAGAAAGGCGTGGTCCGCAATCTACCACAGAAGCGGACATGTCAGCAGCGATGGGCAGTCGCTTCATTAGATGATGCGTGTCGCCGCTGCGTTCATGCAATCTGTTGCTGTGAAATACGGGAGGGAGCGCGGCCGCGAGCCATGTCGTGGCGACCCGGAAACGGCAGGCCGCCACCGACAAGGCAAACGAGTTTGCGGTCTGATTTGGATCAGTACCGATAGTCCTCGATCCGGAGCAGCGGAAACGCGCTGAGCACGTGCGCCGGATTGGTCGGCGTTGCAGCATGCAGGTAGGAGCGGTCGAGCTCGCCGAAGCCGGTCACGCCGAGCAGGCCGAGGCAGCGCTGCACCTCGTCCTCCATC
>DATFWC010000788.1:0-5982 GCA_035259885.1 Xanthobacteraceae bacterium | reverse complement strand
CCCTACATGCCACCTCACGCCAGCAAGGCGTAGAGCGAGGTCTCGGGCTGCGCCGGATCGTCCTCCGCATAGACCTGCCAGTTGATGCCGGCGAGCGCGAGCCGCTGCTCGGCGCACCAGCCGAACAGCCTCCCCCACGCGGCCGGAAGGCCGTCGTAAGGTCCGACCAGCAGGAGATGGGCGGCACGGCCGGCCGGCAGCGCCGACGACAGCACCTCGCCGACCGCCGGGGCGAATGTCCGCGACACCAGGATGCCCGGCTGCATGTCGAGCCGGCCATCGACCGGCGGGTGCCAGAGCGTGAAGGCATTGCCCAGTGGCCCCACGTCCAGCGTCGCGATAGCGGCGTCGAGCTTTGCCCGCAAGGTTCGCTCCGTCTTCGGAATGTCCGGCATCGGAACGACCGCCCTGATGACGGCCGCGAGCCGCCGCTCCACCGTGACGACGCTGCATTCACCCGCCGCGGCCTTGGTCGTAGCTGTCATCGAACCCTCCTGTCGCTGACCCCGTCGCCTGTTGCGACGACCGCAGGACGAATGGGCGCATGGTGTTCCGACAACCAGCAAGAAATTTTTTCAGAAGCGGTCTGTGTGCCGTTCGTCACAATCGCCCGCCGACGATCAGCGGCGCGGTACCGAGCCACGGCACGCCGCCAGCCGTCAACGCGATGGTCAGCACCGTGAAGTCGCCCTCCACAGGTGCGCGGCCGCCCGGCAGGTGCGACGAAGCGACGACCTGCAGCGGATAGCTGCCGACGCAGCTCTCCGCCATCCAGTTTTCGAGCTCGGCCCCGAGCGGCCGGACCTGCGCCGCGATCTGCTCGGCGAGCGGCCGGCCCGGCGCGATCGCCTGCACGAGGTTGGCAAACCACGCATCCGGGCGCCCGGATGCGCGCTGATCGCTGGCGAAAGTGCGGGCACGGCGAATCCAGCAACCCTTGTAGGCCAGCGAGACACGCAGCCCATAGACATCGCCGAGCGCGAGCGAGGGCGACGCGCGGATCATGCGCCGGTCGGCCCTGAGATCGGGCGCGACCGTGATATAGACCTCCTCGGCGCCGGCGAGCCGCGCGTGCTTTTCGACCTGACCGGCAACCGATCCGGCATCGGCGGTGCCGGCGCCGTCGACCTCTTCCAGCGCGGCGGCCGCGATGGCGTCGGCGCGCGCGAGCAGGCGCCGCTCGGCTTCATCGGCGCCGCGCCGCGCCTCGGAAAACAACCCCGTCGCATCGATGAGCTCGACTGCCGGCGCGGCCGCGGAAAAATCGTCATAGGAGCCGGACGGGAGCGCATCGAGCTCGACGATGCCGACGCGCCGCACCGACGCATCGGCGGCCACACGCTGCCCCAAAACCGTGCCGGGACGCGGCCCATTGACGATCTCGCCAAGCGGGCTCACCGATCGGATCCAATTGGCCACGCGTTTCGACAGCGCGGTGGCGAAGGTCGGCGCGCCGTGGCGGGCGACCAGCAAAAGCCCCTCCGACCAATAGGGCGTAAAGCCGGTGAGCCAGGTGACGGCGCTCGGCCGCACCAGGTTGGTGTAGAGCAGCAGTGCCTGCAGGCCATGCTGCTGCATGGCGGCCTGCAGCCGCGCGGTACGGTCCTGCAGCACCGCGAGCGGCAGCTCCTCCGCATTCCATCCCATCAGGCCGCGGCGCATGTTCGCCTTTTATAGTTGGAGCATGACCTCTTCCGAAAACCGGTACCCACCATTCGGGGTCATGCTCTAGGCCGGCACGGAGAACAGCTCGCGCGGCATCCTGGTCAGCACTTCGCAGCCGTCGTTGGTGACGATCAGCGCGTCGCCCAGGACCATGTAGCCCACCACTGGATGAAAGGTGTTGGGATGCACGATCAGCGCCATGCCGGCGTCGATGCGCGTGGTCACGTTCTCCAGGAGATGCGGCTTGCTGTCGGCGAACAGCCCCATGCCATGACCGCGCACGCGTGTGTATTCGCTGGTGACATAGTCGCCGAGGCCGTGCCGGCGGAACACGTCGTTTTCCGCCCGCGCGATGTCGGCCGCGGTGACGCCGTCGCGCACCGTGGCGATGCCGGCCTCCATGGCATCGCGGTAGAGCGCATGTGCGGCGTGCTGCTCGGCGGTGGGCGTGCCGACGACCAGCGTGCGGCAGATCTGGCAATAGTAGCCGTCCACGCACGGCGTCAGCTCCGTTGTCACCAGGTCGCCGGCCTTGAGGCGCTTGCCGCTGGGCGGCGCCATGCCGCGCACCTCGGGCCCGCCGACGCCGATGATCTGGAAATTGTCGTCGACGCCGTTGCCGCGACAGAACGCCTCGATCTCGGCCACCAGCTCGTAGTCGGCGCGGCCCGGGCGCGCCGCTTTCAGGAACACGGCGTAGCCGTCGTCGGCGAGCCGCGCGGCGCGGCGCATGGCATCGAGTTCGGCCGGGAGCTTGGCCATGAGCAGAGCGTCGAGGAACGCCGTCTCGTCGGACAGGCCGAGATCCTTGGCGCGCGCCGCAATGCGGCGCGGCAGCAGGCGATAGGGCGCACCGCCGATGCGCCGGTTGCGCAGGCGGTTCAGCGCATCGTCGAGCGCGCCGGGGAGATCGGCCGCATGCACCACCTCGATGCCGGCGCATTCGACGGCGGCGCGCTCGGCTTCCAAAAAACTGTCGACATAGAGCACGATCTCGCCATCGTGGCGCGCGACCGCGAGGCCCTGCCCTTCCAGGATGGCGAAATCGGTGGCGTAGCGCAGGTAATCGTTCTGCCAGGCATTGCCGGCAAGAACGAGCACGTCGAGGCCGGCCTGCCGCATGGCTTCGGCCAGCCGGGCGCGGCGATGGGTGACGACGCTCGTCATGCAAGATTCGGAATTTCAGAACCTGACGGGAACGAACTTGTCGGTATAGAGCTCCTTCGCGTCCGGCACGCGGTTGAGGATGCCGAGCTCGTTGAGCGAATGACGGATCACGTCGAGCGCCGCCAAGTCCCACGCTCCGTCGTCGGAGAAGCTGGCGATCTGCGTATCGTAGACCTTCGGCATGACGCTGGCGCGCACCTCGATGGTGCGTCCCGCCGTCTTGATGGTGGGATCGCGGTTGGCCTTCATGAACCGCACGGTCCTGAACCAGCCGCGCAGGAATTTTCGGACCAGGTCGGTGCGGTTGTCGACCATGTCGTTGGTGGCGAAGATGACATGCGTATAAAAGTGTTTGGCGATGTCGCCGAACAGCAGCAGGTTGCGCGTGCGCCCGGTCTCCTCCAGCTCGTAGCCGTTGGCAGCCTCCTGCACGGTGCCGTCGAGCTCGCCGCGGTCCATGGCGGCGAGGCGCGCCTGCATCTGGCCGAGCGGCGCGATCTGGATGCCGTTGCTGCCCCAGCCCTGCTGGCGCGACAGCTCGCGCACCAGCCAGTCGGTCAGCGAGCCCGGCGTGGTGACGCCGATGCGCTTGCCCTTGAGGTCGCTCACCGACTTGATCGGAGAATTGGCCAGCACCAGCAGCGCCAGGTTGGCGGGCGGCCCGTACATGGCAGCGACCGCGACCGCGGGCACGCCCTTGGCGCGAAAGCCCATGCCAGGACCCGACCCAAAGCCGATGTCGATGCTGCCGGCCGTCAGCGCCTGCTGGAGCTGCGCGTCCCCGCGAAAGGCCGAGACTTCGAGCTCGAGTCCCTCCTGCTCGAACAGCTTGGCCTCGATGCCGACCTCGACGCCGGCAAACGCGAAGGAGTTGGGAACCGCCTTGCCAACCCGCACCTTGTCGAGCGCCTGCGCGGCGGCGGCCGACAGGATGAGGGCCGCCAGCGCCAAAAAGCTTCGCCACAACACGTCGCGCATCGAGACATTCTCCCGGCCGCCAATGGCAACAACCATCGTCGCTGGCGCCGACCTTAGCGGCGGGCCGGGAACGCATCAACGTCAGCGCAGCAAGCGGCCATGCCGCGTGCAACACCGGCAGTCACCGCGAGATGGAGAAACGATCAGAAGTGGCGCGTGGCGCGCGCCGACTCAGATGAGCGATGCCACCTGCTCCAGGCCCATGGCGCGGGCGAGCCGGCGCGCCTCGCGCTTCTGATCCTCGCGCAGGCTCATGATGAGCGGGCCGGCGGCCAAGTAGAGCCGCTGCGCCTCGTTGGCGCCGAGCGCGAGCGTTGGCTTGCGCCCGCTCGCCTTCTGAGCCGCGAGCTGGCGGACGATGCTGCGCAGCTCGGCCTCGACCGGTTTCCAATATTGCTCCTGGTCGGGCGAGAGATTGAGCGCAGCCTTGATCTGGGCGATCTGCGTCAGGCTGAGCGTTCCGTCGCGCTCGAGGCGCGGCACGACGATCGGCTTCCTGGCGGCGGCGGAAGGCGGCGCGGCAGCCGGAACCGCCGCCGCGGGCCCGTCGGCCGCTTCGACCGCCGGCCGCAGCGAAGCGGACACCAGCGTGTCAGCCTGGGCGATCGGCTCGGGCGCACGCACGGCCGCGACCATCGGGTACGGGCTCAGGAGCGAGGCATCGACGATGGCGGCGTCCGGGATGGCGGCGGCAACCGGCGCAGCGGCCGAGGGCTCGTCTTCGGCGGGCGCGCTGGCTTGCGTATAGGACGTCTTGGCGACGATCGATTCGCCGGCAACCATCGCCTCGGTCACGCCGGGGCCAAAGCCGCCTACCGTGACCCAGGCAGCCACGGCCGCCGCGGTCCCCAGGATCGTCAGCCCGGCCAGTCCCCGCAGCATCAAGCCCTCGCCTACGCCTTTGGCCGAGGTTTGAGGCATGTATGGTAAATAAGGCGTTATTGCGCTCGCCGGCGGGAGGCCCCTAGCCTCCTGACCGGTTTCAGGGCGCAAAGGTTCGCAGCGCGCGCGTGATCGGCACGGCGATCGCGCACAGGACGGCCATCACCCAGAATGCTCGCGTCTCCAAGCGGGCATAAATCAGGCCGGAGACAAATGTGAGCGCGGCCGTCGCCGCTCCGACGGCGAGCGTCCCGTAGACGGCCTGCGCGGTTGCGGCGAGGCCGGGCGGCACGATGCGGCCGAGGACGCGCATGCAGGCAAGGTGCAGCAGGGCAAAGGTCAATCCATGTAGCGGCTGGATCAGCGCCAGCGCCACGATGTCGGCGGTGAGCGCCACGACGCTCCAGCGCAGCGCGCCAGCGGCGGCAGCGAGCGCCATGGCACGCGCCGGGCCAAGCCGATTGACCAGCGCCGGCCCGACGAGAAAGAACACGATGACCTCGGCCGCCACGGCTTCCGACCACAGCACGCCGGCGGTGCCGGGGCCGATGCCGGCGGCGCTCCAGCGGATCACGGCAAAGGCGTCATGCATGGCATGACTGCCGAGCACGAGCGCGGCAATCGCCACCAGTGGCCGGAAGTACGGCAAGGCAAGCAGCACGCGCAGGGTCGGGGCCGCCTCGACACGCGCGGGCGCGCCGGTACCGCTTGTGGTGGAAGCAGGGACGAGCATGGCGGAGCAGGCCGCCACGGCGAGCAGCCCGGCCTGCAGTGGAAAAATCGTGTTCAACCCGAACAGGCCGGCGGCCTGTCCGGACAGGACCGAGCCAATGATGAACGCGGCCGATGCGGCGCCGCGCACCCAGCCATATTCGAAGCCGCCCTGCTGGTGCGCTGCTGCGCGCAACGCGAGCGCATCGGCAAGCGTCGTGATCGGCGCCAATGCCGCCGCATGCCACAGGCCGACCGCGAAGAGCAGCGCGAAGCCTCTGGCGGGCAAATAGCCGAGCGCGGCAAGCGCCGCGAGCACGCCGCACACGGCGAGCACGCCGCGAACGCGGCGAGGCGATCAGCGAGCCGGCCCATCGCCGGGCCGGAGACCAGGCGCACGGCGGTGCCGCTCGCCAGCACCAGACCGATCTGTTCCGGCGGCAGGCCGCGCGCGCCCAGGAACGCCGGGAGGAACGGCGACGCCACGCCGAACGCTGCGTAGAGCGCCGCGAAGAGCAGGATGAAGCGGGAAAGTGCAGCGAAACCGACGGAGCTGACCACGAATGCGAAATCCTGATG
>DATFWC010000787.1:0-8172 GCA_035259885.1 Xanthobacteraceae bacterium | reverse complement strand
GCCTGCCGCCGACCATCATCAAGGGCGGCGTCGCCGGCAGCGGCATGTTCGACCTCAAGCCGGTGCGGCTCTCCAAGCGATCGAGCTACGTGAAGTTCACCGACGAGGTGGAGCAGGCGCTCAGCCCGCAGCGCCATCTCAACCAGATCCACGCGCCGGTGATCCTGGTCTACGGCACCGAGGAAACTCCCGAGTTCCAGCGCCAGAGCCGGGACTTTGCCGCCGCCGTCAAGGCGGCCGGCAAATCGGCGACGCTCATCGTCACCGAAGGCTACAATCACTTCGAGGTCATGGAGTCCTTGGGCAACCCCTACAGCGCCTTCGGCCGCGCCGTGCTCGGGCAGATGCGGCTGTCCCCGGCCTGACGCGGATCGTCGTCACCGCCTCGCGACGGCCGTGGCGCCATCATCGGCATGGCTGCGGCGCGCATGTGAGCGCCTCGCGGCCGAATTCCCCGACAACGAAAGAGCCGAGCCCGCTCGGCCGCGGTGCGCGAAGCCCCCCACGGCGGCTTCCATCTTGCGTCGATCGGCGGATCGCTCTCCTCAGGGCGCGTCTCATGACCTCGTTAAGGCGGCAGGCGGCGGAAAGCCGGATGTTCGCCGACGCCGCGTTCGCCGCCTGAGATTGAGTGGTTTCAGGTCGTTGATCTGGTCGCGCTTCCGTTCGCTGCCGTCGAGATCGCGGTTAAGGTCGTCACAGGCGGCGCCGCTGGCCGGCCTGCCGGGCTCCTGGGATTTGCATAGAACGCGGCGCCACCGCAGCCGACGACGGCGGGATGCGCTCAGCCTTTTCGGCCGCAGGGTCGAAGAGGTTGAACCGCGGTCCGCAATCCAGCAGGTCGTGGACATGAATCACGACCGAGCCGTCGCTGATCAACGCGACCGCATAGGCCGGCGGTTCGTGGCTGCCGGGAATGCAGTCACGCGGTTGTTCGTCGAAGTGCAGGGCGACCTGATGATTAAGCGCCCGCTGAGTGGAAAACGGGACGCCCCGCCAGGCGCCATGAACGGGGCGGTGAACATGGCCGAAGAAGATATGACGAATGTTGCGATGCCGCTCCAGAAGGCCGGCAAGGTCGTCCCGACCCGCCAGCCCCAGATGGTCCATGGCCGGCAGGTTGAGCATGAGCGGCGGATGATGCATGGCGAGAAAGACATCTTGTCCCCGCAGAGACGTGAGCGTGCGATCGAGCCATCCCAACCTGCTGCTGCAGAGGCGGCCTTCGTGCGTGCCGGCATCGTGAGTGTCGAGGAGAACGAACGGCCCCGCGGACGACTCGATCACTGTTTGCATGAATCCATGCTCGTCCACCGGCACCTCGGGGAACATGGCCTTGAAGACCGCACGGTCGTCGTGGTTCCCGATGAGCAGATGCCACGGCACGGCCAACACGTCGAGCGCCTGGCGCAAAGCATTGTAGGCGGCGGCCTCGCCGTGATGTGCGAGGTCGCCGGTGATCAGCACGAACTCGGCGTCGCGATGGTGCGCGTTGATGTCGGCGATTGCCGCGCGCAGCCGCTCGTTCGGATCGAGGCCGTACAGCCTGCAGCCGCGCGGCACCAGATGAGGATCAGTCAGATGGATGAACTTCATCGGCGCGATCAGTTTTCCACCAGAAGTGCCCGCACATCCTTGCTCATCGCGGCAAGCGCCTGCTCGGCCGTCGCCTGGCGCGTCACCACGGTTTGCATGTGATCCTTGATGACGTCGGTCACCTTGAGGGCATTGCGGCCGGGGAACGCGTACCATCCGGTCATCCGCGGCAATTGCCTGATCGACGTCATGTGATTGGGGTTGCGACGGTAGAAGTCGGCGAGATGCTCGGGACCTTCAATGGCGATGCGGTTGCTCGGCATGTAGCCGGTGTGCTGGACCATCAGCGTCTGCGCGACCGGTCCGGTAACGAACTTCACGTATTGCCATGCGGCCTTCTGCTTCTGCGGGTCCTTGGCGAAGACCATCACGACGTTGCCGCCCGCCGGGAGCCGCCCCTGCTGGTTGGGCACGGGGAACGCCGCCGTACGCACCTTGAAGTGCTCGCCGACCTGGTTCTGTACGGCGCCGAGATAGGCCGTGGACGTGACCAGGATGCCGAGCTTGCCGGCGGAGAAGGCGGCCAGGGCCTGGGCGTTGGCGAGGTCCGGCATGCCGGCTTCCGCGAAGCCCTGAAGTACCTTGAGGGCGCGTAGCCCTTCCGCTCCGTCGAAGGCGATGCGCTGTTCGGCGCTGTCCATCATGCGGCCGCCGTCGGCGAATACGAGTGACTGGAACATCCAGTTCCCGGTGATGCCGTAATCGATCCAACCGCCGGTGACGCCGCCGCCGAGCGCCTGGATCTTCCGGCTCAGTTCGACGATGGCGTCCCATTCTTTCGGGAACGCCTCGGGATCGCCGCCGGCGCGTGCCACGAGATCGGGATTGTAGTAGACGATTGCTGTCGATATGGCGAAGGGCAGGCCATAGACCTTGCCACCCACCTCGCCGAGGCTGGCGGATTCAGGCTGATGGCCCTGTGCGGCCCAGTCCGATTCCGCGTTGATGAAGGAGTCGAGCGGCATGGCGACTCCGCGCTCGACGAAGATCCGCACGCGATTGAGCCCGTGATAGGCGACGTCGGGCATGTTGCCGGCCACGGCCGCTCGCAGCATCTGCTGCGTCGCGTCTTCGTAGTGCTCGGCGGGCGCGCGGTAGCGAATCTCGATTTGCGGATGCTCGGCCTGGAACCGTTTCGCCAATTCCTCGTGCAAGGCCTTGAACAGGGACGGATAGGGATAGAGCACCTCAATGGTGGTCTTGGACTGGGCAAAGGCCACTTCTGCGCCCGTGGCGAGCAAGGCGAGCGCCACAAGGGATGCGCCGGTCACCAGGCGGACAGCGGCGGCAAGCCAGGCGAGCCAGGTCGAAAATCGAGGCGTGGTCATGAGGAGATCTCCGCGTTGAGCATCCACACGTTCCGGTTATTTCATTCCCGTCAAGGTGATCCCGTCGACGAAGCGGCGTTGTGCCGCGAGGAAGGCGAGGATCAGCGGCAGGGTGATCAGCACGGTGCCGGCCATGAGCGGACCGTAGTTCGAGCCGGCCTCGTCATTGGCAAAATGCAGAGCACCGAGCGGCGGCGTGGCGATTTGTGCGCTCTGCACCACGATCAGCGGCCAGAACAGGTCGTTCCAGTGCGCCACCACCGAGAAGATCCCGAACGCCACGAGCGCCGGCCGCGCCACCGGAAGCATGACGCGCCACACGATCGCGAATTCGGACAAGCCGTCGAGGCGCGCCGCGTGGATCAGTTCGTCGGGGATGGTCCGAAAGAACTGCCGCATTAGGAAGATGCCGAACACCGAGATGGTCCAGGGCAGGATCAGCGCCGCATAGGTGTCGACGATGCCCACGGCGTAGAACAGCACGAAGAGCGGAATGGCGAGCACCTGCGGCGGGATCAGAAGACCGACCAGGACGGCGGCGAACAGCGTATCGCGGCCACGGAACCTGAGCTTCGCGAGCGCATAGGCGCACGGCAGGTTGATGAGGATCTGCAACACGAAAATGGCGGCACACACGAACACGCCGTTGGCAAGGTAACGGACGAGCGGCACCGCCGATAATGCCGCCCGATAGTTCTCGACACCGTAGAATGTAGACGGCCAGAGACGCCACGCATTCGCAAAGATCTCGTGCGGCGGCTTCAGCGACAGGCTCACCATCCATACGAACGGGAGGACCATGATGGCGCTCGTGCCGATCAGCACGCAGTGGCGTGCAACCCCGATCCCGTTGATCCACGGCTGGCGGCGTGCGGTCATGCGTAATGCACCCGTCGCTCGACGAGCTTGGTCTGAAGCATCGTGATGCCCACCACGATCGCCAGATAGATTACCGTCAGAGCCGCACCGCGGCCCGTGCGCAGGAACTCGAAACTCTCGACATAGATCAGGTGAAGCAGTACCTCGGAGGCCTTGTTGGGGCCGCCTTTGGTAAGCACGTGGACGGTTTCGAACAGCTGGAACGCTCGTACCGCCATCATCACCAGCACGAACATCGTGACGGGCCCAAGCAAGGGAAGCGTCACGGTTCGCAATCGGTCGAGCGCCGAGTCCGCGCCATCGATCTCGGCCGCGTGGTAAAGGTCGCGCGGGATGGATCTTAGCCCGGCCATGAACAGGACCATGGCGTAGCCCAGGTTCTGCCAAATCCCAATCAGGGCGAGCGCGAACAGGGCCGTGCCCTCCTCGCGCAGCCAGTTGCGGCCCTCGAGCCCTACGACGTGGAAGACCTGGTTGACGAGGCCGATGGTGGGATGGAGCAGCGTCTGCCACACCACGGCCATGGCAACGAGCGTCGACATGACGGGCAGGAAATGTGCCGTGCGATAGAAGGTCCGGAACCGCTGCCGGGACTCGATCAGGAGCGCCAGCCCAAGGCCGCCGCCGACACATGCCGGCACCACGACCGCAACGTAGAGCAGGGTATTGCCGAGCGCTTTCCAGAACACCGGGTCCGCGGCCAATGCGCGGAAATTGCCGAGCCCGACGAACCGCGCAGCGGCGGCGCCGAACTCCCAGTCGGTGCACGAGATGACGAGCGCCGCTGCCGTGGGGCCGAACAGCAGGACCAGCATGAGCCCGACGGCCGGTGCCACCAGGGCAACGGCGTGCCGGCTCTCACGCGCGGCCACGCGATCGGGCCTTGTTGGAAATCGCGCCGACGACGCAAGCGAGCGCGCCGGCAGGATGTCGGCGACTTCAGCCATTGACCACTTCGCTCAGCATCTCGCGACGAGGATCGATGCGTCGCCCGTCCGGATCGAAAACCAGCATGGGCGCCGAAATGACGCGCGCGACCGTGACGGTCTCGCCGATCTTCAGGCCTCCCTGCTGGGGCGACATGCGCACGACGATCGCGTTGTCGCAGAGCCGGGTTCGCACGTGGACGAACAGGTCAGCGCCCATGTTCTCCAGATGGACGACCTCGCCGCGCCATCCATGCGCATCCGCTTTGAGCGTCAACCCTTCCGGCCGTATCCCCACGGTGACGGCCTCGTTATCCGGTATGTCCCAGTGTGACGGCAGCAGGACGCCGTCGGCTCTCATCCGGCCGCGTTCCAGATGAGCCGCGAACAGATTGATCGCCGGGCTGCCGATGAATTCCGCGACCTGGCGGTGGCTCGGTCGGTCATAGATGGCCTGCGGCGTGTCGACCTGCAGGAGCGTGCCATCCATCATGACGGCGACCCGGTCCGACATCGTCATAGCCTCGCTCTGATCGTGCGTGACATAGACGAAGGTGGCGCCGAGCTGGCGGTGCAAGGCCGCAAGCTCGTGCCGCATCGACATGCGCAGCTTGGCGTCGAGATTCGACAGCGGCTCGTCCATCAGGAAGGCCTTGGGCCGGCGTACGAGCGCACGCCCGAGCGCGACTCTCTGGCGCTGTCCACCCGAGAGCTGGCCGGGCTTGCGATCCAGCAGATGGCCGATCTCGAGAAACTCGGCCGTGTCCTGCACGGCCTGCCCGATGCGTTGGCGGCCGGCGCGGCCAAGAAAACGGCCGATCGCCGGGGCGCGCTGCAGCGGCGTGAGCCAACGCATGCGCAACGGGAGGGCAAGATTGTCGAATACCGTGAGGTGCGGATAGAGCGCGTAGGACTGGAACACCATGGCGATGTCCCGCGCCTTCGGGCGCAGGTTATCGGCAGGCAGCGCGTCGATCAGCACCTCCCCCGACGTCTGCTCCTCGAGGCCGGCGATGATTTTCAAGAGTGTCGATTTTCCGCAGCCGGATGGCCCGACGATGGTCAGGAACTCGCCCGCCTCCACCCCGAGCGACACGTCACGAAGGATATTGGCGTTGCCACAGCGTTTGACGATGTGGCGCAGCTCGATTGCTGCCATGTGTTGCCTCAGTGACTTGCGGCGCGGCAGCCCGGGAGTTCGCCGGCGTGCAGTCGGTGCTCAGTAGACTCCCCCTATGTGACAGTTCGATGAAATTATTTCAGCCTTGCACAGGTTTGACACTGAGATATTCTTAGGGCATCAATCGTGCCGTGTGTCATCGTTGAAATGTTTAGGACATCAATTACAGCGTGTCTGACCATTTGCAATTCGCAGCGAATTGGCTCCCGGCCAAGGACGGCTTCATCGTCGACCTCGACGGCACCCTGATTGCCGGGGGCGCGGCGCTGCCGCATGCGGGTGCGCTGTTCGCGCGCCTCGGAAATCGATTCGTCATCGTCTCCAACGATGCCGAGCACGTACCCGCGCAAGTTGCCGCAATGCTCGAACGGTTCGGCCTCCCGGTCCGACCCGACCGCATCGTGCTCGCCGGCACCTACACGCTGGATCTCATCGCCGCCGAGCGGCCGCGCGCGAAGGTGCTGCTGTGCGCCAGCAGCGCCCTCGAAGACTATGCCGGCAATCTCGGCCTTTGCCTGGTGACGGAGGCCCCCGATGTCGTCGTGATCGGCCGCGATCACCGGTTTTCGTATGCCAAGCTGGCGGCGGCGGCCAATGCGGTCCATGCCGGCGCCGAGCTCATCGCCACCAACGCGGATCGCGTGCATCCGGGGCTTCGCGGTACGATCGTACCGGAAACAGGTGCATTGGTTGCCGCGGTCCTGCATTGCGTAGGGCCGCGGCCATGCCGGGTGATCGGCAAGCCGGAGCCCGCGCTGTTCGCGGCTGCCCTGCGTATCCTCGGGATGCCGGCCGGCCGCGCTGCGGTGATCGGCGACAATCCTGATACCGACGGTGTCGGCGCCGGCCGGCTCGGCATGCATTTTGTCGACATACGCGACTGGACAGCCGCCGCGGGCGAACATGCCGCCGCCCTCCCGGCGCATGCCGGCGAACCCACGCTGGAGGTTTTGCGATGAAACGGCCACTGGCGGCTCGCACCGAGACGACGCGGCCCGGCAGCGCTGCCGCCGTCATCCCGTTTGAGGGCATCCTCGATCGGCTGACGGCCATTCGGCTCACCCTGTCGCCCACGGCCGCGCGAATTGCCGACTTCATCATCGCGCATGCGGCGGAGGTCGTACACATGTCGGTGACGGAAGTCGCAGAGCGGGCGCAGGCGAGCGAGGGCAGCGTAGTCGCTCTGTGCCAGCAGATCGGCGCACGCGGTTTCCAGCAGGTGAAGCTCGCACTGGCACGCGACCTGGTGCAGCCGGTTCAGTTCATCCACGAGGATCTCGAACGGGGCGACGACTTGCCTACCGTGATCGACAAGGTCTTCAAGAGCGACCTGCAGACGCTGCAGGATACGCTCAAGATCTTGGATCGGCGCGAAATGGCACGCGCCGTCGAGCTCATCTTGTCCGCCGCACGGATCGAGATCTATGGCATCGGCAGCGCCGCACCGATCGCCGAGGATGCCAACTACCGCTTCCTCCGTATCGGGCTCGAATCGAAGGTCGTCGTCGACTCGCACGTGCAGGCGATCAGTGCGTCGCTGACGGGGCCACACGTGGCCACCATCACGGTTTCCCACTCCGGCAGCACGCACGAGACCGTGACGGCGACCCGGCTTGCCAAGGCGGCGGGCGCGCGCACGATCTGCATCACCAACTACGGCAAGTCGCCGCTTCTGGCCTATGCCGATGTGGTTCTCCACACCATGGCGCGCGAAACCCAGTTCCGCACCGAGGCCATGACCAGCCGCATCGCGCAGCTCGCGATCGTCGACGCGTTGATCGCATGTCTGGCGTTGGCCACCCACGACAAGGCGGTTGCCACCATCGCCAAGACGTTCGACATCCTGTCGACCAAACGGTTCTAGAGCATGACGCCGAAAAGTGGATACCCGTTTTTCGGAAAACATCGTGCTCCAACGATAGGCTGGAGCGTGATGACGATTGGAAGAAAAGTCACCTCGCTCTAGGCCAGGGCGTGTACTCATAAATCGCCCAGCCATGTCGGCTTTTGGGCAAGCCGGACACTGGGCCGACATCGCCGAAAGACCGAGTCTGACCCGGAGGGGACATCGAGGGCAGACAAAGCGGGCGCCTCGATGCTGAGGCTTCTTCAATTCGACCGCTTAGAGCATTTTTCGTGCAAGAGGTACCGCATCTTCCTCGAAAAGCCCAGGTAATCGCCAGGTCGCATCTCCGCACAGATATGTTCCAAGTGATTTTTAATGTCATTATCGAAGCTTGCTTTCCACTCTGGGTCATCGTAC
>DATFWC010000786.1:0-3854 GCA_035259885.1 Xanthobacteraceae bacterium | reverse complement strand
TCGCGGCCCATGCCGCAGTCGGACGAGATGACCAGCCGTTCGGCCGGAACGTGCTTCAGCGCCGCGCGGACGAGGTCCGCCACCTGGTCCGGCCGCTCGACCTGCAGCGTGTGATGGTCGATCACCCCGATCACCACCTTCTTGTCGGTGATCGCCTGGCCGATCGCGGCGAGGTCGCCGGTGCCGGATGAGCACGTCTCGAACGTGATGGCGTCGGCATCGAGCCGGTTGAGCGCGTCGAGCGTGGGCTGATAGCTTTGCACGTCGCGAAAAATGCGCTGCTGCGAAGGATTGCCCCAGCAGGTATGGCACCAGACCTCGGTCTTGCCACGCAGGCCTTTGACCGTGTTGTTGAAGATTTTCACCAGATCGTCCACGTCGAGCTTGCCGAACGCCTTGCCGCGCACCGGCACCATGTGGATCTGCGGCTCCTCCATCTGGATCACCGGGCAGCCGGCATCGGCGAGGGCGTTGAGCTCCTGGTTGATCGCCTCGCTGAACGCCCAGGTGCGCTCGATCGGATCCTTGTAATAGTCGTCGGCTACCGAGGCGGCGAGCAGCTCGGGCAGGATGGTGCCGAACTTGACCGGCCGCTGCGTCATGCGCTGAGCCGTCTTCCACATGGCGGCATATTGCAGATTGCCCGGGCCGATCGGGCCGACGATGCGCGGGAACACGCGCGCCTCGAGGAAATCGTGCAGGATGTGGCCGCGCGGATAGGCGACGGCGCCAACGTTGTAGACGGCGGGCTCGGGCGTTGCGGCAAATCCCGCCATGTGGGTGAGGGGATAGCTCTGCCAGCTCATGCCGGCGACCTGCTCGTCGTAATGCGCATCGCCGTCGGTGCAGATGTCGAGGCCGGCCATTTCCTGGGCGCGCAGGAACACCGACACGGTGTCCTCATACTGTTCACGATAGCGTGAGTTCACCATCGCCTCGAGGAAGCTCTGATTGCCGAGCACGGCGTGGTACCAGGACGGCCGCGGCAACGATCCGATGATCGAGGTCGGCAGTACGGTGTTGGCGGTAGCTTTGTACATGCAGGGTTTCCTCGTTGCGGCGACGACAGGCGAGAGATTTAAAGTGTCTTGCACGGAAATTGAAACTCCTCATCGTGCTGCGGCGTGTGACGGCCAGCGCCAATCATAGATGACAGCTATTGCGAGCATAAAAAATTATTTTCTACTTGAAGTAACAAGGCGCAAATGGTTATGTCGCGCCCAGGGAGGTGAAGCATGAGATGAAGCCTTAAGGAGACCAACCATGCCGACGAAGTATGTCGAGATCCCCGGCAGCCACCGCGACTTACCCGAAGAGGCGCAAGCCATTGCTCCCGCTGCCCACCCGAAGGGCAGCGCCGAATCGATCGAGATCAGCATCTACTTGAAGCCCCGCGAAGCGGATGCGCTGCTGCAGCAGCCGCCGATCACGGCGCAGGAAGCGGCGGCCACCGGTCAGGGCCACGCCCTGCCGCGCGACGTCGGCGCCGAACGTGCGACCAGCTACGCCGACGATTTGGCGAAAATTTCCGCGTTTGCCAACAAGAACGGATTGTCGATCGTCAAGGAGGAACCGGCCCGACGCCTGGTGAAGCTTTCCGGACCGATCGACAAGATCGAGGCGGCATTCCGGACGAAGCTCCACTACTACAATGACGGCAAGCATGCCTTCCGCGCGCGGTCGGGTTCGCTCTCGGCACCCGCCGACGTCGTCGACAGCATTGAAGCCGTCCTGGGCCTCGATACGCGGCCGATCGCCAAGCCGAGGATGCAACATCACTTCGACCCGCATGCCACCGCCGGGCACCTGCCCAACGAAGTCGCCAAGCTCTATGACTTCCCGCGCACGCCAAAGCACGGCGGCGGCCAATGCATCGCGCTGATCGAGCTCGGCGGCGGATTCCGCGACAGCGACAATCAGAAGGCGTTCAAGGCGATGCACCTGAAGACGCCCAAGGTCACGGCGATCTCCGTTTCCGGGGGATCCAATCAACCCGGCAAGGATCCCGATTCGGACGGCGAGGTTGCGTTGGACATCCAGGTGGCGGGCGGAGCCGCCCCAGGCGCCGCGATTGCCGTGTATTTTGCTCCCAACACGGTGCAAGGCTTCGTCGACGCGATTACACGGGCCGTACACGATCAGCAAAATCGCCCGTCCGTCATTTCCATCAGCTGGGGCTCGGCCGAATCGCAGTGGACCGGCCAGGGTCGTGCAGCGATGACGTCCGCTCTCAAGGACGCCGCGCAGATGGGTGTCACCGTGCTGGCGGCCGCCGGCGACGACCTTGCGACCGATGGAGTCAGTGACGGGCGTGCCCACACGGATTTTCCCGCGTCGAGCCCGTACGTCATCGGCTGCGGCGGCACGGTCATCGCGGTCGCTGCCGGCCACATTGCCAGCGAGGAAGTGTGGAACCACGGGGGCAACGGTACCGGCGGCGGCATCAGCGATGTCTTTGCGCTTCCGGCCTACCAGTCGAAGGCCGGCGTGCCAAAGTCGGTCAATGACGGAAAGGTCAGGCGCGGTGTGCCCGATCTTGCCGGCGATGCCGATCCGCAGAGCGGCTACCGCGTCGTGGTCGGCGGCGTCGGGGGAACGATTGGAGGAACCAGCGCGGTCGCCCCACTGCTGGCCGGGCTGTTCGCCCTGATCAACGAGGCATGCGGCCGGCGCGTCGGCTTCGTCCACCCCATCCTCTATGGGAATCCAGCGGCCTGCCGATCCATCACCAAGGGCGACAACAAGGTCGGCAATCTCGGTTACGCGGCAGGGCCCGGCTGGAATGCCTGCACCGGTCTCGGCGTTCCGGACGGCGAGGCACTGCTCACGGTGTTCAAGGTCGCCGGCGGCACCCCGGCGGCGGCGGTCGCTGCCTGAAATCGTGGTGCGTTTTTCGTCCTGCCGCCGTGTCGTTTGCGGCGGCAGGGCGCCCTCGATGCGTCAGAGCATGATCCCGAAAAGTGGATACCGGTTTTCGGAAAAGATCATGCTCCAAGCATAAGTTAGAGCGGGATGACGATTTCGAAGAAAAGTCATCCCGCGCTAACCGCCAAATGCCACCGATACCGTCCCGACCGGCGCGAGCTCGAAGCTGACGACCTCTTTCGCGGCGACGAACAGCGGCGGTGTCACCGAGCCCGCGATGATGAATTGTCCCGCCCGCAGGCCGTCGGCGAATTGCGCCGCCACGGCGGCGACCTGGCGCACGATGGCGATGAGATCGCCGGTATTGGCCTGAAGGTCGGCCGGCACGGCGACCGCTTGGCCGGAGCGGTCGACGCGGCCGCTCAACCCGTCCAGGCGGGCGCCGGCGCGCGACGAATCGCGCGGGCCGACGATGACGTGGCGCTGGAAAATATTGCTGGCCAGGATCGCTTCGACGTCGTCCATGGGGCCGTCCGCGTCAGCGATCTCGAGCGCCGGCGCGAGCGCCGCGACGGCGGCGCGTGCCGCGGCATCGTCCGCGTCGCCGCCGACATCGCGGCCGAGCAGGATGGCGATCTCGGGCTCGGCCACCGGCTTGTGCCAGCCGCCGAGCGACACGGACGCACCCGAGGGAAGCACCGCCTGGTCGAGCAGGAAGCCAACCAGCGGCCCGGTGAGCTTGAGCTTTTGCATGGCGGCCGGCGCGCCGAACCCGACCTTCCAGCCGATCAGCTTGGCGCCGGTCTGCAGCCGCTGCGCACGCAGTGCCGATTGCCGCTGCATGCCTTGGGCGATGCGGGGATCATCCCAGGCGGGCACGCGCGTCACCCGTGGTCGGCTTCATAGCCCGATGCTTCGATGGAGCCGGCGCCCATCCAGCCCCACACCAGGACGACATCCTCGTTCGATGTGTTGTTGAACCCATGCCA
>DATFWC010000785.1:0-2625 GCA_035259885.1 Xanthobacteraceae bacterium | reverse complement strand
CTTCACCTCGGCCCGTCAGCCCACTGCGGGCGCGCATGATCGAAGACATGACCGTGCGCGGCTTCAAGCAGGACACGCGCCGCGACTATGTGCGACACGTCCGAGCATTCGCGGCCTTTATCGGCCGGTCGCCGGATACGGCGACGGCGGAAGACCTGCGTCTTTTCCAACTGCATCAGACGCAGAGCGGCATGCAGCCGCCGAGCATCAACAGCGCGGTCTCGGCCCTGCGCTTCTTTTTCACAGTGACGCTCGATCGGCCGGATCTGGCGCGCCGGCTCACCGTCGTGCCGTATCCGCGGCGGATACCGACAGTGCTCAGCGTCGAGGACGTGACCCTTCTGCTGCGCGCGGTAACGGCGCCGAAGTACAAGGCGGCATTCGCCACCGCCTATGGCGCCGGGCTGCGCGTCTCGGAAGTTGTCGCGCTCAAGGTCGGCGATATCGATTCCGAGCGCATGCTGCTGCGCGTCGAGCGCGGGAAGGGGGGCAAGGACCGCCATGCGATGCTGTCGCCGCAGTTGCTCGAACTGCTGCGCGCCTGGTGGCGCGAGGGGCGGCGGCGCAGCCTGCTGCTGCCGGGAGGCTGGCTGTTTCCAGGCCGCAACCCGGTCGAGCCGCTGTCGGCCCGGCAGCTCTGCCGCGTTGTCCGCGCCGCCGCCCAGGCTGCGGGGATCACCAAGCGCGTGTCGCCGCACACGCTGCGGCACAGCTTTGCCACGCACCTCCTTGAGCAAGATGTCGATATTCGCGTAATCCAGACACTGCTGGGCCATGCCAAGCTTGACACCACAGCGCTTTACACCCGCGTCGCCAATAGCACGATCCGGGCCGTAACCAGCCCACTCGACCGGCTCGCACAACTGATCGACGGGAGGCCGCGACCCGAGGCTTAGCCGAACGGCGGTGCGCCGCCCGAAGCTGGAGGTCGCAGACGTTTTTGCTCGACATGGGGCCGACTGGCGCCGGGCCAATGCCGGACATGTGAGCCGGGCCCAGCTCCAGGTCATGTCGGCAATCGAGCAGTGCCGCTCGGCTGCGCTCGGCGGGCATGTCGAGCGCTGCGAGGACTGCGGCCACAGCCGCATCGCTTACAACTCGTGCCGCAATCGTCATTGTCCAAAATGTCAGGGCGCGGCGGCGGAGGATTGGCTTGCGGCGCGCAAGGCAGATCTGCTGCCGGTCGGCTATTTCCACGTGGTCTTCACACTGCCGGCCGAGATCGCACCGATCGCCTAGCAGAACAAGGCGCTCGTCTATGACCTGCTGTTCCGCATGGCGGCCGAGACGCTGCTCACGATCGCCGCCGATCCCAAGTACCTCGGCGCGCGCATCGGCGCCACCGCCGTGCTTCACAGCTGGGGCTCGGCAATGACCCATCACCCGCACGTCCATATGATTGTGCCGGGCGGCGGGATATCGCTCGACGGCACGCGCTGGGTGCCCTGCAAGCCCGGCTTTCTCCTGCCAGTGCGGGTGCTGTCCCGCCTGTTCCGGCGGCTCCTCCTGGCGGCGCTCGCCGACGCCCACGCGGCGGGTCGGCTTGCGTTCTTTGGCGAGATCGAGGGCCTGCGTCGCCCCGAGGCCTTCGTCGCGCATCTCGCGCCGCTCAAGCGCAAGAAATGGTTCGTCTACGCCAAGCCGCCCTTCGCCGGGCCGGAAGCGGTGCTTGCCTATCTCGCCCGCTACACCCATCGCGTCGCTATCGCGAACAGCCGGCTCATGGCTCTCGACAAGCGCGGCGTGACCTTCCGCTACAAGGATTACCGCCGCAACGGCCAGGCGCGGTACCGCACAATGACGCTCGCCGCCGACGAGTTCATCAGGCGCTTCTTGCTCCACCTTCTACCAAAGGGCTTTCATCGCATCCGCCACTGCGGGCTGCTGGCCAGCGCCGGCTGCAAGGCCAACATCGCGCGCGCCAAGGAGCTGATCGCCGCCCCAATGCCGACGGCCGATCCGCAACCAGCGAGCCACACAGCCGATCCCGACGTCATGACCAGTCATCGCCCGCTGTGCCCTTGCTGCGGCGGCCGTATGATCATTGTCGAGGTCTTTGCGCGCGGCTGCCCACCCCGCGGCCCTCCGTCTTCCGGCGCCGGGATCAGGATTTGATGCGATGACTATCTTTGGCGTCCCGTTGCAGTATCAGTTCGCCGGAACATCTCGTTCCCAGCGCCGTACCGGTTTCATCCCGCTGCGGACAAGCGTCGGCCGGAGATCACCGATCAGTCCTCAACCAGACTGTCGAGTACAAAAGCAACGCCCAATCCGTAATCATCAGCGGCTTTCAACTCTCAGCGATCTTGCGAAAAACATCCCCCGCCAAAGCCGCCGACCCACCAAATCCCCATAGACAGCCAACTGCTCACCGGCTTCCCGCGGGTTCGTTCTTCGGAGGCTTTCCGACGCCGGCCCCCTATACTGGATCGATCGCTCGCGCCGGGCCGGCATCCGAAACCCTTCACGAAAGCCGACTTTGAGTGTCTCCCTGCGCAGATTTCGGCTTCGACCCCCAGCCGCCGCCCAGTTCGGGCGACGGCGACGCGCTCATTTCCCCCTTAAGGACCTTGCAAGGGGACTTGGGAGCGGCCCAGCCGCGTGGAGAGCGGTTATTCGAAATGG
>DATFWC010000784.1:0-2315 GCA_035259885.1 Xanthobacteraceae bacterium | reverse complement strand
CAGCCCATCAACTGATCCCGCACCACCGTCACCTGGCGAGCCGACAATCGTCGCGAGCCCGAAGCCCGGTGCCGATGGCGGGACGGGTGCCGCACCCACGGATCAAACGGCGGCGGCGGACGCGCGCACCATGCGCGCGGCGGTCATGGCGGCACAGGACAGCGCGACGCGAGCGACGCGCGGCGGCCCCATGCAGGCGGACGGCGCCAACGATCGAACTGCGGCCACGGTGGGCGCACCCGCGGCGGCGGCGCGCCTCGCCACGATCGTGCGCGCAGATCGCAGCCTGGTCGAATTGCTCGCGCCACAACAGGCCGAGCCAGGCCGCGTGCCGCCGCCGGTGCCGCGCGAGCCGGATGCAGCGGCCGTGCCGCAGCCCGAGGGTCGTGACGGGGGTCAGCCAGTGACGCGCCCAGCCGCGCCGCCGCCGCCCTACGGCGGCGCGCCGACGACGGCGCAGCCTCCGGTGAAGGCCGCGCTGACGGCTGACGCCGGGCCGCGCGTCATCGGCGAGCGGCTGCTCACCGAGACCGATGCGGCGCTGGCGCGCCACACCTTGCTGCAGGCGGCGAGCCTGTCCGGCGACGGCGCGCAGAACGCGCGCGACAGCGTGCGCTGGGTGTTCGAAGTCCCGTTCGCCCTACCGCAGGGCACGGCCGTCGCCCAGTTCGAGATCGCCCGCGACGGCGGCGGCGGATCCGCGCGCGAGGCGCAGCCGGCATGGCGCGCGCGCTTCACCCTCGATGTGGAGCCGATCGGGCCGGTGCATGCGCAGATCGCGCTCAGCGGCACGCGCGCCAGCGTCACGCTGTGGGCGGAACGCGAAGCGAGCGCCGCGCGCCTGCGCGACGATGCCGGCTTGCTCGCCCAGGCGCTGACGCAGGCCGAGCTCGAGCCGGGCGACGTGCTGGTGCGCAACGGCGAGCCGCCGCGTCCGCCCGAGCCGGCCGGCCGTTTCCTGGATCGCGCGTCATGATCCGGCCCATCCCGCTTGCCGTCGCGCTGCATTACGAAAAGCCGGGCGCGCCGCGCGTGGTCGCCACCGGCCGCGGCGAGATCGGCCAAAGAATCGTCGAGGTGGCGCGCCAGCACGGCGTGCCGATCGAGGAGAATCCCGGGCTGGCCGAGGCCTTGTCGGAAGTCGAGATCGGCAACGAGATTCCGGTCGAGCTCTACCGCGCCGTCGCCGAGGTGCTGAACTTCATCATCCGCACGTCGGGCAAGCTCGGCCCGTGCTGACCACTCGTCTCTGATTTCGGCATAGCGCAAGGCGGTGCCACTCGCGCCACCTCTCCCCATTGGGGAGAGGTCGGATCGCGAAGCGATCCGGGTGAGGGGGCGAGGGCCATCGAAAATCACTTGCCCCCTCACCCCAACCCTCTCCCCGCTGGGGAGAGGGAGGGCGCCGAGGCTGTGGCTTGAGGTCACGACCCGTGGTAGCGCTGCGGGTCGGCGACGTCGGCGGTGCCGACCATGTGCTCGAGCTGCTCCTCGATCTGGCGGTCGCCGGCGTTCTTCTTTTTCTTGTTGCGCACCTTGTCGAGCGCGCGTTTCAGCGTGCGCTTGTCCTCTTCGACCATGGCGCTTGCAGTCGGATTTTCGTCGTCGGCCATGATGATCTCCTGACGCGTTCTGCCTGAAAAATAACCCGGAAATCATCAGCTTGGTTCCCCTGCGCCGTTGCGGTATGTCAGACGTCAGCGCTCCGGAATCGGGGTTTTGGGCATGAAGGACGTCATCGAGGAGCTGGAGAAGCGGCGGGCGGTGGCGCGCGCGGGCGGCGGGGCCAAGCGCGTCGAGGCGCAGCACGGCCGCGGCAAGCTCACGGCGCGCGAGCGCATCGCGCTCCTCATGGACAAGGACTCGTTCGAAGAGTTCGACATGTTCGTCGAGCACCGCTGCGGCGACTTCGGCATGGAGCAGACGAAAATCGCCGGCGACGGCGTGGTCACCGGCTGGGGCACGGTGAACGGGCGCACGTGTTTCGTCTTCGCCAAGGACTTCACCGTGTTCGGCGGCTCGCTGTCGGAGACGCATGCGCAGAAAATCATCAAGATCCAGGACATGGCGATGAAGGCGCGCGCCCCGATCGTCGGCCTGTTCGACGCCGGCGGCGCCCGCATCCAGGAGGGCGTGGCGGCGCTCGGCGGCTACGGCGAGGTGTTCAAGCGCAATGTGGTTGCCTCGGGCGTGATCCCACAGATCTCGGTCATCATGGGACCGTGCGCCGGCGGCGACGTCTATTCGCCGGCCATGACCGACTTCATCTTCATGGTGAAGGACACGAGCTACATGTTCGTCACCGGCCCCGACGT
>DATFWC010000783.1:0-3659 GCA_035259885.1 Xanthobacteraceae bacterium | reverse complement strand
GGCCATGCCGCAGGGCGGAGCAAAACCGAGTGGCCGTCAACCAGCCGTTTCCCATAGTCGGCGTCGGCGCCTCCGCCGGTGGCGTCGAGGCCTTCGAGGGCTTTTTCCGCGGCCTGCCTTCCGACACCGGCATGGCTTTCGTGCTCGTCACTCACATGCCGCGCGGCCATGTCACGACGCTGGCCGGGATCGTCGGCCGCTATACCGACATGGCGGTTGCCGACATTCTCCATGACGCGGCGATCGAGCCCAACACGGTCTACATTTCGCCGTCTGATCACGTGGTGACCATCGTGGACGGCCGGCTGATGCTGCAGGCGCGGTCGGCCGACGTGGCGCAGCGGCCGATCGACGTGTTCTTCAGTTCGCTGGCGGAAGCGCGCGGCGAGAACGCGATCGGCATCGTGCTGTCCGGCGCCGGCAGCGACGGCGCGCTCGGCATCAAGGCCATCAAGGAGCGCGGCGGGCTCACACTGGCGCAAGGGGCGGACGGCAGGGGCCCGCGCCAGAGCAGCATGCCGGAAACTGCAATCGCCACCGGCTTCATCGATCTCACGCTGCCGGTCGAGGACATGGCGGCACGGCTGACCCAGTTCTCCCGCAGCTACGACGACGAAAAGGCGGTTCTGGAAGAGGCGGAGCCGCAGCGCGAAGAGGACGAGGCCGAGGCGCGGCAGACCATCGCGCGCATGCTGCACAACCAAGTCGGCCACGATTTCTCCGGCTACAAGGAGAAGACCTTCATGCGCCGGGTGCGGCGGCGGATGCAGATTCTCATGATCGACGGCTACGCCGCCTATATCGACTGCCTGCGCCGCGAGCCCGAGGAAGTCACGCAACTGTTCCGCGACCTGCTGATCGGCGTGACCAACTTCTTCCGCGACAAGGAGGCGTTCGACGCACTCGAAAACCAGGTTATTCCGGAACTGTTCGCCGACATGGGCGCGGCCGACACCGTGCGCATCTGGGTCCCGGGCTGCGCCACGGGTGAGGAGGTCTACTCGCTCGCCATCCTGATGCGCGAGCACATGTCTGCGCTGCGCAACGTCCCCAAGGTGCAGATCTTCGCCACCGACATCGACGAGTCGGCGCTGGCAGTGGCGCGCGCCGGCCGTTACCCGCAGGCCGTGATGCAGGACGTGAAGCCGGAACGGCTCGATCGCTTCTTCTCGCGCGACGATTCGAGCTATGCCGTGCTCAAGGACATCCGCGACATGTGCATCTTCTCGGCGCACAGCGTGATCCGCGACCCGCCGTTCTCGCGCATCGACCTGATCTCCTGCCGCAATCTCCTCATCTATCTCGGCGCCGAGTTCCAGTCGCGGGTCATTCCCGTGTTTCATTTCGCCCTCAAGCCGGGCGGCTACCTGTTCCTCGGCACGTCAGAGAACATCAGCCAGTATCCCGACCTGTTCCAGCGCATCGACAAGAAGCAGCGACTGTTCCAGCGCCGCGACCACGTCGCGACGCCGCTGCAGTTTCCGATGTTCGTGCCGGGCGCACGCGTCGCCATGACCGGCGCCGAGCCGCGGCGGGACCTGGTCTCCAGCGCCGCCAACCTGCGCCGCATGGTCGAAACCAAGGTGCTGGAAAGCTTCGCGCCCGCCCACGTCGTGGCGAACCGCGAGGGCGATATCGTTCACTACTCGGCGCGCACCGGAAAGTATCTCGAAGCTGCCGCCGGCATGCCCAACCGCCAGCTCCTGGCGTCGGCCCGCCGCGGGCTCCGGCTCGAGCTGCGCAACGCGTTCCAGGAGGCGTTGGAGACGCGGCGTACGGTGGTGCGCGATGACCTGACTGTCGAGCTCGACGACCGCTACCAGGAGGTCAGGCTGACCGTCGAGCCGGTGGGCAATCACGACACCGACCCCCTGTTCCTGGTCCTGTTCGCCGATGTCGGGCCGCCGCACAAGCCGAACGAGGCGGCGCGCCGGGTCTCCGGAGAGGTCGACGTCAACCAGCTCGAGCACGATCTGCGCGACACCCGCGAACGCCTGCAGGCGACCGTGGAGGAATATGAGACCGCATTGGAAGAGCTCAAAGCCGCCAACGAGGAGATGGTTTCGGTCAACGAAGAGCTGCAGTCGACCAACGAGGAGCTGGAGACGTCCAAGGAGGAGCTCCAATCGGTCAACGAGGAGCTGCATACGGTCAACTCCGAGCTCAACAGCAAGATCGACGAGCTCGACCGCGCCAATGCCGACCTGCGGAACCTGTTCGAAAGCACGCAGATCGCCACGATCTTCCTCGACAACGAACTGGTGATCCGCAGCTTCACGCCGGCGACCACGTCCATCTTCAACCTGATCTCGACGGACCGCGGGCGGCCGCTCACCGACATCGTGAGCCACATCGAGGACGGCGGTCTGCCGCGCGACGTGCGCGTCGTGCTGGAGCGCGGCGAAACCATCGAGCGGCAGGTGCGCCGCTCCGACGGCAAGACCCACTATCTGATGCGTATCCTGCCCTACCGCACGCGCTACAACGTCATCGACGGCGTGCTGGTGACCTTCTTCGACATCAGCCGGATGGTTGAGGCAGAAGCGCACCAGCGCGCGCTGGTCCAGGAGCTGAACCACCGGGTGCGCAACATGCTCACCGTGGTGGCCGCCATCACCAAGCAGACGCTGAAGCGCACCCGCTCGCCCGAGGAGTTCGCGCAGGCGCTGCAGGGTCGCATCCAGGCGCTCGCCGGGTCCTACAGCCTGCTGTCGCGCGAGAACTGGGGCAGCGTGTCGCTCGACGAGGTGCTGGGCAACGAGCTTGGCCAATATCGCGCGGAGGCGGACGGCAGGATCGCCATCGACGGGCCGCCGATTGCGTTCAAGCCAGTTGCTGCCGTGGCGCTCGGCCTCATCGTCCACGAGCTCGCCACGAACGCGCTCAAATACGGCGCCCTTTCCGATTCTAAGGGCCGGGTGGCGGTCGCCTGGGCGATCCACGACGGCGCGCGACGCAACCTGACACTGACCTGGCGCGAATCGGATGGCCCGGCCGTCAAGAAGCCGAAGCACAAGGGTTTTGGCACCGAGCTGATCGCACGCGAGGCGAGCGGCACTCTCGGCGGGCACGCCACCTTCGACTATGCGCCCGACGGACTAACGGTGCGCATCGACGTGCCGCTCGATCCCGGCAAGCTGTCGCCCGCATCGGCGCCGGATGCGGGCCGCTAGGTGCCCGCGAGCCGCCCGGACGGTCGCTTGATCGCAGGGTTGTGCGCGGCCGCGTCGCTTGCTGTGCTTGCGGCCGGGGGCCGGATGGGCGCATGATCGGCGGAGGCCCGGCTGGGCGTCGCATGGCCCCGCGAGGCGGAACCCGGAGTGGGTGCCGCCGTTATTCCTGAGCAAAGGAGGGCGTCACATGCCGCGCTTCTTTTTTCATCTCCGCTGCGCCCGCAAGACCCTGGCCGACTGCGAGGGGATCATGGTCGCCAACGCCGATGCGGCGCACCGCCAGGCGCTGGCCACCCTGCGCGATTTCGTCCAGCCGTCCACCGGCCGCGTGCCCCCGGAATGGGACGGGTGGCTGATGCAGATCGCCGACGAGCGCGGCCGCTGCCTGTTTTCCATCCCGTTCGCCGAAGCGCCTGAGCTGGCGGCGCGCGAGCAGCCGCCTGACGAGCGGCCGTCGTCCCGCATCGTCTATCTCGATATCGAGCG
>DATFWC010000782.1:0-4906 GCA_035259885.1 Xanthobacteraceae bacterium | reverse complement strand
AAGAACAGGAACGCGGCGATTGCGAACAGCGCGATCGCCACGATGTTGCGCAGGGAAAAGATGCCGAGCACCGGCTCGTTGACCAGCATGGCCACGTCCATGCGCGGATAGCCGATCGTGGCGTTGCCGGTGAGTACATAGGCGATGCCGCCGACCGTGAGCAGCCCACCCAGCGTCACGCCCACCGAGCTCAGGCGCAACCCGACCATGATCAGTCCCTGGATCACGCCCGACGCCATGCCCACCAGCATGGCAGCGAGCACGCCGACGAGCGGATGCTCGGCGCCGAGCATGACGGCCACGCAGCCCGCGAGGCTCATCATGCTGCCGACCGAAAGGTCGAACTCGCGCGCGATCATGGTGAGCCCCAGGCCCAGCGCCACCGGCCCGATGGTGGCGAACTGCTGCAGCACGCTGAACGCGGTGGCGCGGTTGACGAAGCGGCCATGGCCGAAGTCGACCAGCCAGAACGCCAGCACGATCGCCGCCAGCAGCCAGAACGGCCGCGCCGACGGGGAGCTGAGTACGCGTCGCATGATGCCGCGCCACTTGCTTCACCTCTCCCCGCGCGCGGGGAGAGAGCCTGCCCCGGACTTGATCCGGGGTCGGATTCCAAGCGAAGCGCAGGAATCCGGGTGAGGGGGCGTTGCCGCGAGCTTGAGCCTGTGAAAATGCCCCCTCACCCGACTTGCTTCGCTTCGCAAGAGCTTCGCTCGCAAGTCGACCTCTCCCCGCACGCGGGGAGAGGTGGCGCAAGCGGCATCGCCTCCGTATCCCGCATATGCCTCCATAATCATCGGCTCTCACCCAGCGTGTGCAGCATGATCACGGCGAGCACGATCAGGCCGACGATGAGGTACTGCATCTGGGTGGAGAAGCCCCACAGCAGCAGCAGGCCCTGGATCACCGAGATGATCACGGTGCCGACCAGCGTGCGCAGCGCCGAGCCCTCGCCGCCCGCAATGGCGGTGCCGCCCACCAGCACGGCGCTGATGGCGTGGTAGTCGTAGCCGATGCCGTGCTCCATGTCGCCCGACGCGTAGCGCGCCGCCATCAGCACGGCGGAGAGCGCCGTGAACAGGCCGGCCACCACGTAGGCGCCGGTCACGGTGCGCCATGTGACGATGCCGGCCGCGACCGCGGCGCGGTGATTGCTGCCGACCATGTAGAGATTGCGCCCGAACCGCGTGGCCAGCAGGATGAACTGGCCGATCGCCACCGTGAGCAGGAACGCCGCCAGCGGCAGCGGCAGCGGCCCGATGCGGCCCTTGAGCACGTCGGTTTCCTGGCCTTCCGGATAGATGCCGCGGCCGCCGGTCGTGAGCGTGACGAAGCCGTAGATCAGCGCCAGCACCGCCATGCTGACGATGATCGGGTTGGCGCGGAAATACCCGATCACGAATCCCTGCGCGCCGGTGAGCACGGCGCTGAAGGCGAACGCCGCGACGAGCGCGCCGGCGAGGCCGATCGGCAGGCTCGCCATGAACACGATCGTGGTCACGCTGAGGGTGGCGCCGAGGCAGAACGACATGACGTTGCCGGACAGCGTGATGAAGGTCATACCCACGGCGACGCAGCCGATGAACGACATGGTGGTGGCGAGCGAGAACAGGCTGGTGGCGGTCAGAAAGCCGGGCGTCGCCGCCGCGGCGGTCACCAGCGCCAGCACCGCCGCCACGCGCACCGCCGCGAGCACCCGTTTGCGCGGCGACGTTGGCAGCCGCAGGCGCTCGGTGAGGGAGAGCGAGGTCATGAGCACCTCGCGTGTCCCGCGCGCGGTGCAGCGCCATAGCCGACGCGCAGCGTCGGCGTTCTGTGGCGGCCGAAGGCCGCCTTTGGCGGTGCACCGCAGATGCGGGACCCTGGTTTGCTTGCCCAAAGAAACCGGGGTCCCGGGTCTGCAGCGCACCACGTCGCTGCGCTCGTGCTGCGCTGCGCCCGGGAAAAGGTCACGCCGCCTGCCCCGCCGGATGCGTGATGTCGGAGACGATGCGCGCCATGGTGGCGTCCGCCCGCGCATAGGCGCCGACCTGGCGGCCGCGGTACATGGTGATCACGACGTCGCCGAGGCCGATGATCTCTTCCAGATCGCTTGACGTCATCACCAGCGCAAAACCGTGCTCGCAGAACTCCCGCATGATGCGATAGATCTCGGCGCGCGCGCCGACGTCGATGCCGCGCGTCGGCTCGTTCATCACCAGCACGCCCCCCTTGGCGGCGACGTCGCGATCGATGCAGCGGCCGAACGCCAGCTTCTGCTGGTTGCCGCCGGACAGCTCGTCGGCCGGCGCGTGCAGCCGCCGCCGGTCCACGCCCACTTTTGCCGCAAGCGTGAGCGCCGCCGCCTTGAGGCCGCGCCGGCTGACAAGTCCGAGGACCGCGTGGCGGTCGAGCCGCGTCGCCACCAGATTGTCGAGCACGCTCAAGTTCCGGAACACGCCTTCCTCGGCGCGATCGCCCGACACGAACATGACGTTGCGCTTGAGGGCGGCGGCCGCCGAGCCGAGGTGCAGCGGCTTGCCGTCCACCGTCACCTTGCCGCTCGCCTCGTGCGCCAGCCCGGCGAGCGCGGAAATCACCTCGACGGCGCCCGAGCCGACCTGCCCGGCGAGGCAGAGAATTTTTCCCCGCGGCACGCTCATGGAAAAATCTTGGACGCAGCCCGGCACGCTCAGGTTATCGACCGTGAGCGCCGCTTCGCCGGCGTGGCGCGGCGGCTCCGGATACATGTCGACGAAGCTGCGGCCGAGCATCATCTCGATCAGGCCCTTGCGGTCGATGTCGGCCACGCGGCGCGTCGCCACCAGCTTGCCGTTGCGCAGCACGCTCACGCTGTCGCAGATGCGAAAAACCTCCGCCAGGCGGTGCGTGATATAGACGATGGCGCGGCCCTCGCGGCGCAGCGCCAAGAGCGCTGCGAAAATGCGGTCGATCTCGAGATCGGTCAGCGTGGCGGTCGGCTCGTCGAGCAGCAGCACGCGGGCGTCGCGCGTGAGCATGCGTGCGATCTCGACCAGCTGGCGCTCGCCGATGGCGAGGCGGCCGACCGGCGCATCGAGCGCGATATGCCCGGCGCCCAGCCGCTCCAGGGCCGCGCGGGCGCGCTGGCGCAGGTCGGCCCGCCGATGGAAGAACGGCACTTTCAGCGAGCCGAGCCAGATATTGTCCTCCACCGACAGGTCGGGACAGAGGCTGAGCTCCTGCGCCACCAGCGCGATGCCGCGCGCCTGCGCCTGGCGCGGCGACGCAATGGCGCAGGGTTCCCCGTCCACCGTCAGCGTGCCGGCGTCCGGCCGATAGACGCCGGTCAGGATTTTCACCAGCGTGCTCTTGCCCGCGCCGTTCTCGCCGCAGACGGCGCGGATTTCGCCCGACGCGACGTCGAGCGACACGTCCTGCAGCGCCGTGACCGCACCAAAGCTCTTGCTCAGGCCCCGCACGCCGAGGTTGGAGGAGGGTGGGTCGCTTTGGTTCGGCGGCATGTGATGACTTAGCGGAGTACGTCGAGCGGCCCGCAAACTCTACCTCTCCCCGCGTGCGGGGAGAGGTAGAGCAAGTGGCGAAGCCTCAATAATTGCACGCGGCGTGGTGTTTCGGCAGGTTCTCCTTGGTGATCGGCTCGGTCGGCAGCCACACCGCCTTGTCGAGCTTCTTGCCGTCAAAAAAATCCTTCACCCGCGCGCCGACCACTTTCCCTTCCTCGTGCGGGATCAGGTAGAAGGTCGCGACCATCTTCCCCGCCTCGAGGTTGCGCACGCCCGGCGCCTGGCAGTTGCCGCCCACCACCACGAGGCTGCCGGGCGTGGTGCCGAGCTTCACGCCGGCGGCTTCCGCCGCCTGGATGGCGCCGTTGGCGAGGCTGTCGTTCATGCCGTAGATGCCGTCGAGGCCGCCCTGGCCGGCGAAGCGCGCCAAGATTTGGCCGGCGGCGCGCTCGGCAGTCGCCGGATTCCACTTCACGTCCTCGGTCACCACCACTTCGAGGCCAGGATGTTTTGCGATCGCGGCGCGGAATGCGCGGTCGCGGATCGGCGCCTTGCCTTCCGCCATGCTGCCGGCGATCACGGCGATCTTGCCCTTCTGCCGCCCGCCGTCGTTGAGCGCCTTGGCCATGGCTTCGCCCGCCATGGTGCCGAAGGCATTGTCCTCGTAGCCGATATACGAGACGTACAGGTCCTGCGTCTCGCCGCCCTCCAGTGGCACCACGATCAGCACCACCGGGATGTTGGCGTTCTTGGCGCGCGTGAGCGGCGGGATGATCGCCTTCTGGCTGATCGTCTGCACCACGAACAGGTCGAATTTCTGCGCGATGGCGTCGTCAATCTGCTGCGCCTGCAGCGCCGGATCGAACGGGCTGGAGAACGTCGTCACCTTCATGCCGGCCGCCGTCGCCGTGTCGGCGATGCTCTTGGACAGCGCGCCGAGATACTTGTCCTGGGTCGGCCCGACGAACAGCGCGATGCGCTTGCCCTCCGCCGCGGCGTCGGCGCGCGTGCTGCATGCAAAGGCTGCACCCAGCAGCATGAGGCCCAAAAGAATCCCCCGCATGATCTCCTCCCTGTGCTGTTGTTTGCTCGCGCGTTCGCGCGCGAGAAGTCATGCGTATCCTATGGCGAAATGTTTTGCCGGCGAAGCCCCACGATGCGGTACGGCTTCACGTCAGACGTGCAGCGCACTCCACCTCTCCCCGCGTGCGGGAAGAGGTCGGATTCCGGGCGAAGCGAAAGCGGAGCGAAGGAATCCGGGTGAGGGGGCCTCACCGCGAGTCTGAGCCTCTGGGAACGCCCCCTCACCCGACTTGCTTCGCTTCGCGGGGCTCCGCTCGCAAGTCGACCTCTCCCCGCACGCGGTGAGAGGTGGCGCAAGTGGCCAGCCATCAGAACGCGCTACCGCAGCCTCGCCTGCA
>DATFWC010000781.1:0-2876 GCA_035259885.1 Xanthobacteraceae bacterium | reverse complement strand
TCGGTGCGGTAGTCGGCCATCTCGCGGGTGCGGATCGGGTGCAGCAGGATCGGCTTGCCGGATTTTTCGATGATCTCGTAGATCGGCCAGAAGTGCGGCTCGTCGAGCGGCGCGCCGTCCACGTTGGTGTGGAGCTGGATGGCGTTGGCGCCGGCATGAAGCGCGCGCTCGGCCTCGCGCGCCGCCGCCTCGGGCGCATTCATCGGCAGCGAAGCGGCGTAGCCGGGAAATTTTTCCGGATGCCGCGCCGTGAGCTCGGCCAGCCCGTCGTTGCCGATGCGCGCCATCTCGGGCGCCTGGTCGGGACCCCACAGGCGGTCGATGGCCGGCATGCCGAGGGAGAGGACCTGCGTGTAGTCGGGAAACGAGTCGACGACGCGCAGGCGCTCGTCGAGGTCGTAGAGCGCCGGAATGCCGCGCACGCGCTTGCCCAGATCCTTCTGTCCGCCCGGCGTCTCAACCAGAGCGTCGAAAAAACGCCGGGGAAAGAAATGGTTGAAGGCATCGACATAACGCATGCATCATGCTCCCGTTTTGCCCGACTTCCACGAATTGGGCCCGGCTTGTCAACGGACCAGCGCATGCGCCGTCTCCCGCTCGTCCTCGCCGTCCTGCTGGGCGCGGCGTCGGTTCGCGCCGGGCCGGCGGCGCCCAACGCCGCCAGCCTGCCGAGCGACGGCGGCTCGGGCTGGCGGGTCGAATGCGCCAACGACGGCAAGGCGCTCGACTGCCGCGCCATCAATCGCGTCAGCCATCGCGAAAACCAGCAACTGATCGCCGGCGTCGGCGTGCGCATGCCGCCCGACACCAGGAAGCCGGTGCTGACCATCCAGCTGCCGCTCGGCATCCAGGTGGCCGAGCAGGTGACGCTGCGGGTCGACGAGGGCCAACCCGACCGCTACCCGATCCAAACCTGCACGCCCACCGGCTGTCTCGCCGGCGCGCCGCTCGGCGATGCGCTGATCGCCAAGTTGCGCAGCGGGCGTGAGCTGAAAGTTGCGTTCCACAGCCTGGCCGGCCAGACCGTCACGGTCACCATGCCACTTGCCGGCTTCGCCCTGGCGTACGACAAGATCAAGTGAGCGATGCGGCGTGATCAATCCCAAGGCAGGGCCGTGCGATGAAGGCGCCATTCGGTCGGTCCGGACCGATCCGATCTGCGCTGCCGCCAACAAGCGCTGGGTTCTCGCCGTCACCATCTTGGGCTCGGCCATCGCCTATATCGACGGGTCGGTCGTCAACGTGGCCTTGCCTGCCATCGAAGGTGATCTCGATGCGCCGGCGACGGTCACGCAATGGATCATCAATGCCTACACGCTGTGCATGGCGGCCCTTCTGCTGGTCGGCGGCGCCACCGGCGACCGCTTCGGCCGCCGTCTGACCTTCGTCGTCGGGCTCACAATTTTCGCTGCCGCCTCGGTGTGGTGCGGCGCGGGCGGCAGCGTCACATCCTTGATCCTGGCGCGCGCGGTTCAGGGCGTCGGGGCGGCATTCCTGATCCCGTGCTCGCTGGCGCTCATCGGTGCCTCGTTCGACGAAACGGAGCGCGGCAAGGCGATCGGCACCTGGGCCGGCGTCTCCGCCATCGCGGCGGCCATCGGCCCGCTCCTCGGCGGCTGGATCGTCGATCACGCGACCTGGCGCTGGATCTTTCTCATCAACCCGTTCCTGGCGCTGCCCACCGTGTGGATCGCGCTGCGCCACGTGCCCGAGAGCCGCGACGAGGAAGCGACGCCGGGCTTGGACTGGCCCGGCGCGCTGCTGGTCCTGACCGGATTGGGAAGCTTCGTGTTCGGGTTGATCGCGTCGTCCGATCTCGGGTGGCGGAACGCGACTGTCATCGCCTCCATCGCGGCCGGCGCGGGGCTGCTGATCGCATTCGTGTGGACGGAGCGGCACAGCGCCGCGCCGATGATGCCGCTCGACCTGTTTCGCTCGCGCGTCTTCACCGGCGTCAACCTTCTGACACTCCTGCTCTATGCCGCGCTGGGCGGCGCCTTCTTCTTCCTGCCGTTCGATCTCATCCAGGTGCATTCCTATTCGGCGACTCAGGCCGGGGCGATGTTCCTTCCCTTCACGCTGGTGATGGCGGGGCTGTCGCGCTGGTCGGGCGGGCTGCTCGACCGCTACGGTGCGCGACGGCCGTTGACGCTCGGGCCGTGCATTGCCGCCGCGGGCTTCGCCCTGTTGGCGCTGCCGGGCCCGGGCACGGACGGGCCTTACGGGGCGACGTTCCTGGGGCCGATGGTGGTCGTCGGCCTGGGCATGGCCGTCAGCGTCGCCCCCCTGACCACGGCCGTCATGAATGCCGTGCCGGCGCATCGAACCGGCGTCGCCTCAGGCGTCAACAATGCGGTGGCCGCGGTGGCGAGCCTGCTGGCCGTGGCGATCTTCGGGGCTGTGGCGCTTACGGTCCTCGACCGCGCTATCGACCGTGGCGCAGCGACCGCGACCGTGTCCGCCGAGGCAAAACGCGCGCTCGAGGCCGCACGGGGAAGATTCGTGATCGCGCCGGCGCTGGTCAATCTTCAGGGCGAAGATCGGCGGGCCGCCGAAGCCATTGCCAAGGACTCCCTGGCGACCGGCATTCGCGCCGTGATGCTGCTGGCTGCGGCACTGGCGCTGGGCGGAGCGGCCTGCGCGGCCTGGGCGACCCGCTCACGATGACGTCGGGTGGTCGTGATCGTGCCCATGGCTGTGGCCATGGCCGTGATGATGGTGCCCGTGCCCGTGCGGCGCGCGCGGATCCGCGCTGAACACCAGCGACTTGATGGTCACCGGCACGGTGCGCGAGGGCAGCCGGATGCGGCCGAGGTCGATGTAGTCGAAATCCCACAACGTCACCCCGTCGATCACCAGGATATCGCCCTCGACCC
>DATFWC010000780.1:0-2779 GCA_035259885.1 Xanthobacteraceae bacterium | reverse complement strand
GACACGCTCCAGTTCCCCGTGTCGTAATCAGCCATCATCCGAATGCGCTCTTCCATCCGACAGGTCTCCGAAAATGGCATCGGCGGGTCCTCCCTCCGATGCACGTTGACCTGTCGACAATCCTCCCGGTCCAATCTGTCGAGGATCTACCCAGTTTGTACCCTGAGCCTGTGGAATCGCCCCCTCACCCGACTTGCTTCGCTACGCAAGAGCTCCGCTCGCAAGTCGACCTCTCCCCGCAAGCGGGGCGAGGTGGCGTCTGTGGCGCGGCCTCGGATTCAATCCGGAGCCTTGCGTCTTTCGCGGCCCGATGCAATGGAGGGGCCCCAAGGGGCATGAGGGACAGGATGACGGTTGAGCGAAAGCCGGTTGCGTTCGGCGATCTCAGGGGCTGGATTGCGGCGCTCAACGCGGCCGGTGAGTTTCGCGAGATCGACGCGGAGGTCGATTGGAACATCGAGCTCGGCACCATTCTGCGCCTGGCGCAAGGGCCCGGCACCGGGCCGGCGCTGATGTTCAACAACATCAAGGACTACAACCGGCCGGACAGCCGCTGCCGCCGCGTATTCGGCGGCGGGCTCGCCAGCCATCGCCGCGTCGCCATGATGCTCGGGTTGCCGCCCGACACCCATCCGCGCGAGCTGGTGCAGCTCGGCCGCACCATCCTGAACGAGCGCATCCCGCCGAAGATCGTCAAGGACGGACCGGTCAAGCAGAACGTGATCGCCGGCAAGGATGTCGATCTCGACGCCTTCCCGACGCCGTATTGGAACCGGCTGGACGGCGGCCGCTATCTGATCACCTATGCCGGCGTTGTCACCAAGGATCCGGAAACCGGCGTCATGAACGTTGGCATCTATCGCGGCATGGTCGCTGGCCGCGACCAGATCCCGATCCTCATGTGGCGGGCGCAGCACATCGGCCATCATGTGACGGCGTGGCAGCAGGGCGGCTCGGCCGAGATGCCGATCGCGGTGGCGATCGGCTGGGAGCCGTCGCTCGGATTCTGCGCCGGCACGCCGGTGGCCAAGGGCGTGTGCGAATACGACGTGATGGGTGCCATCCGCGGCGCGCCGGTCGAGCTGGTGAAATGCGAGACCGTCGACCTCTACGTTCCGGCGACCGCCGAGATCGTGATCGAGGGCTATCTCGGCCTCGACCCCGCCACCTACATGATGGAAGGGCCGTTTGCCGAGGTCACCGGCTATGTCGGGGGCGAACGGCTGCCGAAGCCGAGCATCCGCGTCACCTGCATCACGCACCGCAACGACCCGATCCTGCGCGGGACGATCGAGGGCGCGCTGCCCGGCAGCTATTCGGAGAATGCGATCTGCTCCTCAATCATGCGCGCGGCGACCGCCTGGAACGTGCTCGACCGCGCCGGCGTGCCCGGCATCACCGACGTGTGGTGCCCGCCGGTGCACGCGGGGATGAATCTGCTCGTCCAGATGAAGCAGACCTATCGCGGCCAGGCCAAGCAGGCCGCGAACGCCGTGTGGGGGAGCTCTGCCGGTCATGTGCGCTACAAGCACGTCACCGTGGTCGACGACGACATCGACATCCACGACTACGCGGCGGTCGATTGGGCGATTGCCTATCGCGTCAACGCCGGCGAGGACGACATCGTCATCATGCCGTCGACCTTCGGCATGGGTATCGACCCGTCCACGCGCAAGCGCGACCGCAATGCGGTGCTGTTCGGCACCGGCAAATGGAATCGACTCCTTATCGACGCCACCATGAACCTCGACTACGACCCCGACCCCGACTATGGCGGAGCGCGCTTTCCGCCGATGGTGTGGCCGGAGAAGGCTGACATCGACGCCGTCCAGGCGCGGTGGCATGAGCTGGGGCTGGACCATCCCAAGCGGAGCTAGGCAGACTTGGCCAGGGGGCAGACGAGGCCGATCGAGTCGGAGCGGCCGGTCCTCATCGCCGGCGGCGGCCCGGTGGGGGTGATCGCCGCCCTGGCGCTGGCGCGCCAGGGCGTGCCGGTGCACGTTTTCGAAGCCGATGACCATGTCAACGAGCAGCCGCGCGCCGCGACGACGCATCCGGCCACGCTGGAAATGCTGGCTGATCTCGACCTGGTCGATGACGTGATCCGCCGCGGTCTGGTCGCCCGGACGTTCCAGTTCTGGGACCGCACCTCCGAACGGATGGTCGCCGAGTTCGATCACGCCGTCCTCAAGGACGACACGCGCTACCCGTTCGTGGTCCAGTGCGAGCAGCATAAACTGGCCAACCTCGGCATCGAGCGGCTGCGCGCATTGCCCCACGCGCGGGTGCAATTTTCGTCACGGGTGACTGCGGTCGAGCCGCTGGACGATCGGGTCGAGATCGCCGTCGACACAGGCGCCGGGACGCAACGCGTAGCCGGAAGCTATCTTGTCGCGGCCGACGGCGGGCGCTCGACGGTGCGCAAGGCGCTCGACATCCCGTTCGAGGGCTATACGTTTCCCGAGCGCTTTCTGGTCCTGACCACGCCCTTCGACTTCGCCGCCAATCGCGGGTGCGGCTTTCGCAGCTATTTCTCCGATCCCGACGAGTGGGCGAACCTGTTCAAGGTCGCCGGCAACGACGGCGCGGGCCTGTGGCGCGTGGTCTTTCCAACGCAGCCGGGCGAGACCGACGAGCAGGTGCTCAACGAAGATTCGGTGCAACGGCGGCTGCAAAAATTCTTTCCCAAGGCCGGGTCCTATCCGGTCGTCCACCGCAACCTTTACAACGTGCATCAACGCGTCGCCGCCACGTTCGCCAAGGGACGCGCCTTTCTGGC
>DATFWC010000779.1:0-2496 GCA_035259885.1 Xanthobacteraceae bacterium | reverse complement strand
CAGGAGAACAAGGAAGGTGGCCAGAACCTGCTGCCGATCACGTTCCTGCGCCAGCTCATCCGGTTCTATGGCGACAGCATGCAGATGCTGGTGCCGCGCTACCTGGAGGTCTCGATCGAGTCGCTGACGCGGGAACAGGAGAAATTCCGCAACCAGATGGCGCAGGCCTTCGGCGTCGGCGGGTTCGGCTCGCTCGAGGATCAGGTCCGCCGCAACATGGAAATGTTCGAGCGCACCTTCGCCATGTTCGCCCCTTTCACCCGGCGCGAGGCCGCGGCCGACGAGGCGGACAAGCCGCATGCAGAGATCGACGAACTCAAGCGCAGCCTCAACGATATCCAGAAGCGGCTCGACAGCCTGACGGCCCCCGGCAAGTCGGAACAGGCGGGCGGCGAAATCGACGACCTCAAGCGCCAGCTCGCCGACATGCAGCGGCGGCTCGCGCAGCTCACCGGCGTCAAGGATTGATCTGCCTCGGCCGTCATCCCGGCCGAGCGCGAAGCGCGAGAGCCGGGATCCAGGTACCCCCGTCGTGCCTTTCTTCTGATGCCGGGGTACTTGGGTCCCCCGGATCGGCTCGCTCAGCGCTGCGCGCCGCTCGCCGTCCGGGATGACAACGGAGTGGTGGAACGACGCAGGCTACCGCGCGAGCAGCCCGGCGACGGCCGCACGGGCGGCGGGGTGCGGCGGCTCCATGGCCGCCATGCCGGTCAGCTTGCCCTGCAGGTAGTCGCAGCCCCAGCCGATCAGCAGCGCCGCCGCTTCCTCGTTCTGCACCCACTCGGCCACGGTCTGAAGGCCGAGCCCGTGCGCCAACTCGATCATGCTGCGCACGAACAGCCGGTCGTCGTCCTGCCGCGACAGGTTCTGCACGAACGAGCCGTCGATCTTGACGATGTCGACGCCCAGCTGGCGCAGGTTGCGGAACGAGGTGCTGCCGGCGCCGAAATCGTCGATAGCGATGCGGCAGCCGAGATCCTTGGCGCGCGTGACGAAGCCGCGCGCGTCCTCCACATTGTGGACCGCCGTCATTTCGGTGATCTCGATGACGATGCGCTCCGCCATTCCGGCATGACGGCGCATGTGCCCCGCGAACGTGTCCCACCAGTCGGGGTCCATGGTCGAGGCCGGCGAGACGTTGAGGCTGACCTTGAGCTCGGGCGCCGCCGCCAGCACCGCCACCACCAGTTCGACCACGCGGTGGTCGATCAGCCGGATGAGCCCGAGGTTTTCCGCCACCGGAATGATGTCGCCCGCCGCCAGCAGGCTGGCATCGGCGCGCTTGATGCGCATGAGGCATTCGTAGAACGCCGGCTTGCGCGAGCGTGCGGCTACCACCGGCTCGAACGCCAGCATGATACGCCGCTCGTTGAGCGCGGTCACGATCTCGTCGGTGGCGCGCACGTTGTCCCGCCGCGTCTCTTCGCGCTCGGGGTTCGGCCGATAGGCGAAGAACGAGCCGCGCCGCTTGGCCTTGGCGGCGTCCAGCGCTTCCTGCGCACGCGCCAGGATCTCCGGGACGGTCAGGGAGTGGCGCGGCGCCGCAACGCCGCCGATGGTGGCAGTCACGGCCACCGGCGCGGTCGAGGTCTTCACCACCTCGTCGCGCACCACCGCGAGCAGGCGGTCGGCGGCGATCGCCATGTCGTCCGGCGTGCACTCGCGCAGCACGACGCCGAACTTGTTGCCGGAAAAGCGCCCGAGCGTGTCGCCGCCGCGCATGCGCGAGCGGATGCGCTTGGCCACGGCGGCGATCACCTCGTCGGCGACGTCGAACCCGTAGGCCTCGTTGATGCGCGCCAGGTTGTCGATCGCCACCAGGAGGAAACCGCACGAGGTGCGAAAGCGGATCGCGTCCTGCAGCGTCTCGCCGAGCACGTCGGTGAGATTCCACCGGTTCATCTCGCCGGTCAGCCCGTCGTAGCGCGACAGGAAGGCGAGCCGTTCCTGCTGCGCGTGCCGCTCGTTGATGACGCGGATCACGCCGTGCGCGCGCAGCGGCCGCCCCTCCGGCCCGGCAAACCAGCGCCCGGTGTCCTCGACCCAGGTCTTGTTGTGCGCCTCGGGGCCGAGCACCAGGCAGTACTCGACCTGGTACGGGACGCCGGTGCCGAAATCGCGCTGCGCCGAATGCATCACGGCGTCGAACCGCGTCTGGATGTTTTCGGGATCGAGCAACTGCGCGTACATGCGGCCGGTCGCGATCGTGGCGACGTCGATGCAGCCCAGGATGGTCTTGATGTTGCCGCTCCAGGTCAGCGCATCGCTCGCCACGTCCCAGGCATAGAACGCTTCGCCGGCCGAGGTGAGGATCTCGGCGACTTCGGCGGGAGCGACGTCGGACACGTTGCCGCTTGCCGCGCCGGATCGATCCAGGTCCGCGCGCTCCTGGAAAACAGGCGTGTCGTCGCCGGTCACGATTGGCCCCTGTCCGCTGAAATACGGTTGTGCCATCCCATAGGACGGAACTTTTAAGATTTTGGAAACCGATTGCCC
>DATFWC010000778.1:0-7537 GCA_035259885.1 Xanthobacteraceae bacterium | reverse complement strand
TGGTGACGTCCGACATCACGTCCCAGTCGCAGCGGAAGGCCGTGCCACAGGAAACAAAATGGCGCGCCGACGGTTTGGTGGGTGTCCGCCCAACCCAGTGAGGTCGATCATGATGTGGATCAAGGTGAGGAAATTCCGCAGGAACATAGACAGCGGCAACGACGACGCGGCGGTCCTGTCTCGCCGGGACATGCTGGCCGGCATGGGCATCGCGAGCCTGTTCGTGGTCGCTGGCTCGGCCCTCCTGGCGCCGAGCCAGGCCGCGGCGCGCGTCGATACGCCGGTGGCCGAGCCCGAGGCAGTACCAGCCGACGCCGGCACGGCCGAAGTTGCCGAATGCAGCGCGCGCGAGCGCAATCTTGCGGAGCCGGATACAGCCGACTTCAGCGAGTTCAGCTCACAATATTACCGCCGCCGCGCCCGCCGGGCCTACCGTCGCGGCTACCGTCGCGGCTTCTACCGCCGCCCCTATTGGCGTCGCCGCTACGGGCGCCGTTCGCGGGTGGTATGCCGCCGGCGCTGGTACCGCGGCCGCATCAGGCGCGTCTGCCGCCGCGTATGGTGGTAAGGTCGGCCGTTCGGCGCGTCGCCTGAAATTTCGCGACGGAGCCGCCTCACGCGGCGGCCTCGTTTCGTCTCAGCGTCACGGGACGATCCGCTCCGCGCGGAACCGGCGCATGAGTCGCACGAACATCTCTTCGCTGTCGACCACGTCATGGAAGCCGAAACGGCGCGACTTGGTGACGTCCGACATCACGTCCCAGTCGCAGCCGAAGACGTAATCGGCAAAGGGCCACGCCACGAGCTCGCCGTAGGCATAGGGCTTCAGCGCATATTTCTCCGTCATGGCGCGCCACAGCGGCTCCTTGTCGGCCATATGGGCCGTGAGGCTGATTGTCTGCGGGTCGCCCACCGCCATGTCGAAGGCGGCAGCGAGCTGCGGCCACAGGTTCTGCCAGCGGAAATAGTCGCCGTTGGTGATGTTGAAGGCTTCCAGCGCGCAGCGCGGCTCGCTCGCCGCCCACAGCGCCGCGTTGGCGAAGTGGGTGGATTCGGTAACCTGGTAGATCGACCTGTAGGCGCGGGGCTTGCCCGGGAAGCGCAGGGGCAGCCCGAGCTCCTTGCTGATCGCGGCATAGACCGCGATCGCCGGGGCCAGACTCATGGGCGTGCCAGGCGCAAAACCGCACAAGGTTTGCGGCCGCAGCTCCACCCAGTCCCAGCGCTTGCCGCGTTGGAAGGCCGCGAGCCAGTCGATCTGGTCGAAGTAGTAGTCGGGCGGCATGTGGCGCGGATCGCTCTCGCGCGCCGGCGTCCTGAACGGCCCGAGATGGGCGCCATAGTATTTCGTGCCGGTCACCAGCACGACGCGGCGCAGCGCCGGCGACGCCGCATCGATCGCCGTCACGGCGTTCACCAGCATGTCGCGATTGGGCGCGATGTTGGCTGCGTAGCCGGCAGCGGCACCGGACGCGGGCTGAAACGCCGCGTAGAAGACGTGCGTCGCATCCGTCAGGTCGGCGAGCTTCGCGGCCGTGTCCTCCCGGTCGAGCAGATCGACGCTGATGTGACGGTAGCGCGGCGCGGCCGCCGCGACGCGACGCGACAGGCCAACGACGGACCAGTCGTCCTGCGCGAGAAGCCGCTCGACGATGTAGCGCCCGATGACGCCGAGCGCTCCGACCACAACGGCTTGTTTGCCCTCGGCCATGCGTGCTCCGCCTTGTCTCCGGCCGCCATGGTGGGAGAATTCCGTTTCGGGTGGAAGAGCCGGCCGGCAATTTCACCTCCGCCGCCGAGATGGGATATTCCTTGCGCGCGGCTGCAAAACGAGGACCTCATGCCGATTACATCGAAATACGTTTTCGTCGCCAGCATGGACGTGGATCCAGGCAAGGAGGATATCTTCAATGAAGTCTACGACACCGAGCACATCCCCAATCTTCTGCAGGTTCCCGGCGTGCAGGCGGTCACGCGCCTCAACGGAGAGCCTTTCGTCCTGAGCATTGGCGGCGCCGAGAAGGAGATCGCACACGAGGGGCCGATCTACACCGCCATCTACGAGATCGATGGTCCACATGTTCTCGTCAGCCCCGAGTGGGCCAAGGCGGTCGAGGCCGGGCGCTGGCCCAGTCATGTCCGCCCCTACACGCGCAATCGGCGGCACGCGCTCTATAAAATCCGCTAGCGCAGAGCGGCCATCAGGCTTTCTTCACCTCCATGCTATAGAGCTGCCCGCCATGGCCGAATCGCGCGGAGCCGCACCATGACCATCCTTGTCACCGGCGGCGCCGGCTATATCGGCAGCCATATGGTCCACGAGCTCGTCGACCGCGGCGAGCGCGCCGTCGTGGTCGACAATCTCTCCACCGGCTTCGCCTGGGCCATCCCGCCCGACGTGCCGCTGGTGCTGGGGGAGACCGGCGACGCTGCGCTCATGCGCTCCGTCATCGCTGAGCACGGCGTCGACGCGATCATCCACTTCGCCGCCTCGGTGGTGGTGCCCGACTCGGTGCGCGATCCCCTCGCCTATTACGGCAACAACACCGCGGCCTCGCGCACGCTGATCGAAGCCGCGGTGAAGGGCGGCGTGCGCCATTTCATCTTCTCCTCTACGGCGGCGGTGTACGGCAATCCGGCGGCCGTGCCGGTGGCCGAGGATGCGCCGCTCGCGCCGATGTCGCCTTACGGCTCGTCCAAGCTGATGACCGAGATCATGCTGCGCGACGCCGGCATGGCGCACGGCCTCGCCCACGTCATCCTGCGCTACTTCAACGTGGCCGGCGCCGATCCGCGCCTGCGCACCGGCCAGTCGACGCACGGCGCCACCCACCTGATCAAGGTGGCGGCGGAAGCCGCGGTGGGCGCGCGCCCCAAGGTCGAAGTGTACGGCACCGACTATCCCACCGCCGACGGTACCTGCATCCGCGACTACATCCACGTCACCGACCTGGTGCGGGCGCACAGCGACGCGCTGGCCTATCTGCGCGGCGGCGGGGCGTCGGTGACGCTCAACTGCGGCTATGGCCGCGGCTTCTCGGTGCTCGAGGTGATCGACGCGGTCAAGCGCATCTCGAAGGCGGATTTCCCGGTCATCCACGCGGCGCGCCGGCCCGGAGACCCGGCGCGCATCGTGGCGGCATGCGACCGCGCGCGCGCCGTGCTCGGCTGGCAGGCCGCGCTCGATGACCTCGACACCATCGTGGCGCACGCGCTGGGGTGGGAACACCGGCTGCGGGAACGCAACAGGTAGGGTCGGCTGCGGCGGTTGCGAGACCGTCGCGACGGTATCCAGCCGCGCGCCGAAACCCACCGTCCCCACTGTCTCGCTGGCGGGTTTCGGCGCGACAGGCCGGAGTGCTTTCACAAGGCCGAGCGGGGCGCCTCAACCCACCCTACGTATCTGCCGACCCGCTGTTTTTGCTTGAAAAATCGTGCACGGCCGGGCAAGGACGGGGCGACATGTTCAAATCCCTGTTCGCCGATCCCTTTGGGGCCCCGTCACTCGTCCGGCGGGTGGCCGCGGAACACTTTTTCCGCAACCTCAAGGGCTATTTCGCGGCTTTCGCGCTGATGGTGGTGGCGGCGGCTGCCACCGTGGCCATGCCGGTCTTTTTCGGGCACGTGGTCAACCAGGCCTATCTGCGCAAGAATTTTCCCGACCTCGTCGTGGTCTGCGGCCTGATCGTGCTGGTGTTCGCGCTGCGCGGAGCGACGAGCTATGGCAGCGCCGTGCAGTTGGCCCGCATCGCCAACCGCATCACCGCCGGCAACGAGCGGCGCATGTTCGACAAGCTGCTGCGCGAGAATCTCGGCTTCTTCGCCAACCGCCACACCTCGGAGTTCATGGCCCAGCTCACCACCGGAGCCGCGGCCGCAAGCCAGACCTTGAACCTGCTCGTGAGCGCGGCGGGCCGCGACGTCCTCCAGCTCATCGGGCTCGCCGGCTTGATGGTGGTCCAGGATCCGGTGATGTCGCTGGTCACCCTGGTCATCGCGCCGCCCTTCGTCCTGCTCATACGCCAACTGGTGCGGCGCGCCCGCAGCGTGATCTTCACCAAGTACACGAGCAGCGTCGCCACGCTGGAGACGCTGCAGGAAGCGTTGCAGGGCATCCGCATCGTCAAAGCGTTCACGCTGGAAGAGATCATGCGCACCCGCGTGCAGGGCAGCATCTCGGCCGTCGAAGCCGCCGCCAACAAGATGGCGCGGGTGTCGAACCGGTCAGCCCCGCTGATGGAGGCGCTCGCCGGCGTGGCGATAGCGCTGGCACTGCTGTACGGCGGCTATCGCGTGATCAACACTGGCGCCAAGCCGGGTTCGTTCGTCTCGTTCATGGCGGCGTTCCTGCTCGCCTACGAGCCGGCAAAGCGGCTGGCGCGGCTCAACTTCGACCTCACTCACAGCCTGCTCGGCGTGCGCCTGTACTACCAGCTCATCGACAGCCCGGCAGGCGAGCCGAGCGACGACACCAAGTCGCCGCTCGCGCTGTCGGCGGCGCGCCTCGAGTTCGCCCACGTGTATTTCGCCTACCGGCCGCACGAGCCGGTGATCAAGGACATGTCGTTCACCGCCGAGCCGGGCCGCGTCACTGCACTGGTCGGCCCCTCGGGCGGCGGCAAGTCGACGGTTCTGAACCTGATCCTGCGCTTCTACGAGCTCGATAGCGGCAGCATCCTCATCGATGGCCAGGACATTTCCACGCGCTCGCGCCGCTCGCTGCGCCAGCAGATCGGCTATGTCGGCCAGGACGTGTTCCTGTTCCGCGGCTCTATCCGCGAGAACATCGCGTTCGGCAAGCCGGAGGCGAGCGAGGGCGAGATCGTCGCCGCCGCCAAAGCCGCGCATGCGCACGAGTTCATCATGGCGTTCCCGTCCGGCTACGACACGCCGGTGGGCGAGCACGGGCTGCAACTCTCCGGCGGCCAGCGCCAGCGCGTCGCGGTGGCGCGCGCGCTCATCAAGGATGCGCCGGTCGTCCTGCTCGACGAGGCAACCGCCGCGCTCGATTCCGAATCCGAACGGCTGGTGCAGGACGCGATCGCGCACCTGTGCGAAGGCCGCACCACCATCGTGGTCGCCCATCGCCTCCACACTATCATGCATGCTGACCGCATCCTGGTAGTCGAGGACGGCGCGATCGTCGAATCCGGCCGCCACGACGACCTCCTGCGCCGCAACGGCCGCTACGCTTCGTTCTACCGGCTGCAGCTGCGCGAGCAGGCGCCCGCGATCGCCGCCGTCTCGTCGGCATGAGGCCGACGCTTTCCGGTCTTTCGTCACCCCATGAGAGGATGATCATCGCCATGGCCGACCGTTACGTCATTCCGCCCCCGCTGCAGCCCGCGCTCGCGGTCGCCGGGACAGCGGACAAATTCCCCGTACGCCGCATCTGGTGCGTGGGGCGCAACTACCTCGAGCACATCCGCGAGATGGGGCAGGACGAGCGCGAGCCGCCATTCTTCTTCGCCAAGCCGGCCGACGCGATCGTGCCGGACGGCACCACTGTGCCCTACCCGTCGCTGACCAAGGACCTGCACCACGAGGTCGAGCTGGTGGTCGCGCTGAAGAGCGGCGGCCGCAACATCCCGGTCGGCCGCGCCAACGACTGCATCTACGGCTACGGCGTCGGCATCGACCTGACGCGGCGCGACCTGCAGATCGCCTCGCGCGACATCAAGCGGCCGTGGGAGATCGGCAAGGCGTTCGACGCCTCGGCGCCGTGCGGAGCCTTAAGGCCTGCGAGCGAGATCGGCCACCCGGCCAAGGGCCGCGTCACGCTCAAATGCAATGGAAAAATCCGCCAGGACGGCGATCTCGAGCAGCTCATCTGGAACGTGCCCGAGGTCATCAGCAAGCTGTCCGAGATGGTGGAACTGGCGGCCGGCGACATCATCATGACGGGCACGCCGTCGGGCGTCGCCGCCACAGTGCCGGGCGACAGGCTCGAATGCGAGGTGGCGGGCGTCGGGAAGCTCACGGTGACCATGGGGCCGCCGGCGAAATGACTGAAATATTTCTGTAATTTAGGCGTGTTACCCTGGTTGTGATGGACGCGTGAGCAGTACGCAGCGGGCGCTGCCGGCGAGCGGTCCTGCCAGGCTCACGCTGGTCGTGGCCCGGCGGGGAACTGGAGCGACGGCACCAGAGTTAGGCGTATGCCCGTCCGTTCTGGGAGAACGCCATGCCGACCGCCACCCCCCGCCCCATCCTGGTCGACGATCCTGTTCCGCTGGGCGACGTGGTCCTGGCGCCGCAGGAACTGACCGGCGTCTCGCCGGCGCAGCTGGCGCGCCAGATGACCGAGCACCTGGTGGTCGCGGCGCCGGACACCCACGCCGAGGCGTTGTCGGTGCTGCGCAACACCTTTCCGCACGCGCCGCTATCCGCACGGGTCGCCGCCCTGATGCGGCGCTAGCCGGAGACTTCCCCCCTCGCCGGATCATGCATGCGAATGCACGGGCAGCCCATCGTGCGCATGCTCGTCGATCCGATGATGCCGCTCACCCGACTGATCGGCTGGATCCACGTGAATGACCACCAGCGATAAGTAATCCAAGTGGTGCAGCAATTGGTGGCGAACTTCGCCTGCGATGGCATGCGCCTGTGAGATGGTCAATTGGGGATCCACGGCAATATTCAGCTCGGCATGCAACCGATGCCCGAGCCAGCGCGCCCGCACGTCGGTGACGTCCTTCACTTGCGCCACGTGCGCGGCGGCATGGCGGATTTCGTCGATGATGCGCGGCTCGGCACCGTCGAGCACCCGGATGAAGATGGATTTTCCACTCTGGATCACGATGCCGAAGATGGCCGCGGTGATGAGCAGGCCGACGATCGGATCGGCCAGAGGATATCCCAGCCACACGCCGACCGCGCCGAACAGCACGGCAAGACTGGTCCATCCATCGATGCGTGCGTGGTAGCCATCGGCAATGAGGGCGGCGCTGTTGATCTCGCGTCCGACCCTTATGCGGAAGATCGCGACGGCTTCATTGCCGAGAAAGCCGATGATCGATGCGGCGACCACGGCCCCGAGGTGGGAAATGTCCTGCGGGTCGAGCAGCCGTTGAATGCTTTGATATCCGGCGATGATCGCGCTCGCCAGAATTGTGAGCACGATGGCGACGCCGGCCAGGTCCTCGACCCGTCCGTAACCGAAGGTGAACCGCCGGCTCGGCTTTCGTCGGGCGAACCAGAAGGCGACCGCGAGCGGGATGGCAGTCGCGGCGTCGCCGAAATTGTGGATCGTGTCGGCCAGCAGGGCGACGCTGCCCGACACCACGACGACAACAAGCTGAACCGCCGCCGTGGCCATGAGACCGATGAACGACCACTTGATTGCCCACAACCCCCGGCCCGTGGTGGCGATCGAAGGATCGACAATGCCGTGCGTGTGATCATGCCCGTGCGCATGCGCATGATCATGTCCGTGGTCATGCGGGTCATCGTGCATTTTCGGGCTCCGTTTTCGCTCGTTTAGCCAATGTCCAGCACAGCCGATCGTTTCAGCGGGTTGCCAGTTGCCACGCACCGA
>DATFWC010000777.1:0-8851 GCA_035259885.1 Xanthobacteraceae bacterium | reverse complement strand
GCGCCGCCGACAAAGCTGCCGCGCCCGCAGCGCGGCGACCGCACGCAGAATCTCGATTTCCTGTTCGGCGCCCTGAAAGCCGCGCCCGATACCGAGACCGCCAAGGCGATCGAGGAGCGCATCTGGGCGCTGTGGTTCGTCTCCGGCAGCGATACCGCCGACCTCCTGATGACGCGCGTGAAGAGCGCCTTCGACTCCAAGGAGCTCGACCTCGCGATCCAGCTGCTCGACGCCGTGATCGAGATCAAGCCGGACTATGTCGAAGCGTGGAACCGGCGCGCCACCATCTATTTCATGAAGAAGGACTACGGCCGCGCCCTCGACGACATCCGCCAGGTGCTGGCGCGCGAGCCGCGCCACTTCGGCGCGCTGTCCGGTCTCGGCTTGATCATGCAGGAATTCGGCGAGGAGAAGCGGGCGCTCGAAGTGTTCCGCCGCGCGCTCGCTGTGCACCCGCACATCGAGAAGATTCCCGAGATCGTCAAGACTCTGACCGAGAAGGTCGAGGGCCGCGATATCTGAAGCATTTTCCGCGTGGATCGACACGGTGCTTGTCATGGCCGGGCTTGTCCCGGCCATCTCGCTTTATTTTGCACGGCCGTGCGTCGCTAAGCGGGATGCCCGGCACAAGGCCGGGCATGACGAGTCACAGTGAAGGAAAAATGCCTCAGTCCTCGCCCGTCTCGCTGCCGACGAAGGCAATGCGCACCATGTTGGTGGCGCCCGGCGTGCCGAGCGGAATGCCGGCGACGATGATGATGCGCTGGCCGGCCTTGGCAAAGCCTTCCCGGAACGTGATGCGGCAGGCGCGGTCGACCATATCGTCCTGGTCGCGTGCGTCCTGCGCCACCACGCAATGCACGCCCCACACGACGGAGAGCTTGCGCCCGGTCGACATGTTGGGCGAGATCGCCACGATCGGCGGCTTCGGCCGCTCGCGCGCGGCCCGCAGCGCGGTGGCGCCTGACGAGGTCCAGCACACGATGGCCGAGAGGTCGAGCGTCTCGGCAATCTCGCGCGCCGCCGCCGCGATGGCGTCGGAGCCGGTGGCCTCGGGCTCGGCGCGCTGCGCCTGGATGATGTTGCGATAGGTCGGGTCGCGCTCCACCTCCTCGATGATGCGGTTCATCGTGGACACCGCCTCGACCGGATACTGGCCGGCGGCCGACTCGGCCGACAGCATCACGGCGTCGGCGCCTTCGAACACCGCTGTGGCGACGTCGGAGACTTCCGCGCGCGTCGGCACCGGGTTGCTGATCATCGACTCCAGCATCTGGGTGGCCACCACCACCGGCTTGCCGGCGCGCCGCGCGGCGCGCGTCAGCTGCTTCTGGATGCCCGGCACCTTTTCCAGCGGCATCTCGACCCCGAGATCGCCGCGCGCCACCATCAATGAATCGGTGAAGTCCATGATCTCGGCGAGCCGCTGCACCGCCTGGGGCTTCTCGATCTTGGACATGACGCCGGCGCGCCCGCGCGCGATCTTCCTGGCCTCGGCGATGTCCTCGGGTCGCTGGATGAACGACAGACCCACCCAGTCGACGCCGGCCGCCAGCGCCGCCTCGAGATCGGAGCGGTCCTTCTCGGTCATGGCCGAGAACGGGACGGTGGTGTCGGGCAGGCTCACGCCCTTGCGCGCCGACAGCCGGCCGCCGACTGCCACCTGGGTGCGGGCGTGATCGCCATTGGTCTCCAGCGCCTGCAGGCGAATCTTGCCGTCGTCGAGCAGCAGCGTGTGGCCGGGCGCCAGCGCCGCCAGGATCTCGGGATGCGGCAGCTGCACGCGATGGGTGTCGCCGGGGCTGGGGTCGGAATCGAGTACGAAGTCGGCGCCCGGCACCAGCGTCACGGCGTCATCCTTGAAGCTGCCGATGCGCAGCTTGGGCCCCTGCAGATCGCACAGGATGCCGATCGGCCGCCCATGCTCGGTTTCCACGGCGCGGATCGACACAACGAGCTCGCGCATGCGGTCATGCGACGTATGACTCATGTTGATGCGGAACATGTCGGCGCCGGCCTTGAACAGCCGGTCGATCATCGACCGCTCCGAGGAGGCCGGACCGAGGGTCGCCACGATCTTGGTCCGGCGCAGGCGTCTCATCGGCCCTGACCACCTGGCTGAACCGCGACCGGCGGCGTCGGCCGGCTGCTCGACGCTCCTGGCATGAACGGTCCATATTGCTGCAGCGGACGCGACGGCTCTTCCCCCGAGTCGGTGAGCTGCACGGTCCACGAGCGCTGCTCGCCGGTATCGACCTCGAAGAAGCCGGCGCGCTCGAAGCCACGGGCGAGACAGTCCTCGATCCCGCGGATGGTGAATTCCTTGTCGCGCGTGCACATGTAGGCGCGTCCCGACCATTCGCCGCCGCGGTCATAGTCGACGGCATAGACATAATAGAAACGCGCCACCAGCCCGCCGCGCAGCAGCGTGTCACAAGTGCGCGCCGCCAGGTTCCACCAGCCCTCGGTGGCCCAGCCCTCGGCGTCCTTGTAGCCGACCGCCACGCCGACCCGGCTCGACGTGTTGTTGCACAGCCGGAAATCGGCCACCGCCGGTGCCGCCGGATACGACAGCCCCACAAGCAGGATGCCGGCCGAGAGCGAGCACCGTGCCATCATGGTGATCCGTGCCGTCCAGAATCGCGCGCCGTTTTTGCCAAGCCGCCGGATTTCGCTCAACTCATCACGCAGTGTCAACGAGGATAGCACGGAAATCATTGATATTCGTAAGGGTTGAGCCGGGCACGAGTGGGTTCCCCCGGGGGCGGACGAAGGCCGTCGAATCGTTGTTGGCGAGAAAGGCGGCAGGATCGAGGCCGAGCGTCTGGGCGCGGGAGGCCGTGACGTCGGGGGAACCGCCTTGGCACGCATTTTCCCGGATGCGCCGGGGTGGAGGCTTTTTTTTGCGACATGGCGGCGCCGGATTCATGGCCCTGCCTGCGGGATCGCCGCGGCTTGCGATCGCGGCCGCGCCACAAAAATGCCGAGCAGGATGAGCACGCCGCCGGCGACCTGCAGTGCGCCCAGCGCCTCGCCGAGAATGAGCCAGCCGAGCACCGCCGCGGCGATCGCCTCGATGAAGATCACCAGCGACGAAAAGGTTGCCGGCAGCGTTCCCAGCGCAATCGCCGCCAGTCCCTGGCCGCCCACGTGCGACACCAGCGCCAGCGCCAGCAGGGCGGCCAGGCCGCCGGCCGATTGCGGCAGCAGATGTGGCTCCATCATCAGCGCCACGACCAGCAGGCAGGGCGCGGTCACCATGGTGGACAGGAACAACAGACGGCCGGCGGCGTGGTACGTCCGTGCCCAGCGTACCGCCAGCATGTAGCTGCCGAAGAACACGGCGGTCACCACGCCGAACAGGTCGCCCGCCACGCCCTGCGGCGCAAAGCCGTAGCTCTGCCCCACCAGTGCGGCGCCGCCAGCCAGGCAGAGTGCGATGCCGCCGAGCGTGCGCGCCCCGATCGTCTCCATGGCGAGCAGCCAGGCGCCAAGCGCAACCCACACCGGCGTCGTGGTGGCCAGGAAGGTGGCGTTCGCCACCGTGGTGTTCACGATCGCCAAGTGCCAGAAGAACAGATCGCCGGCGAACAGCAGTCCCGCCACCAGCGCCGAGCGATCGAACCGCGTGCGCGCCGCGCGGCGCGTCTCCAGGCGCGACCACAACCACAGCAGCGGCAGCGCCAGCAGGGTGCGCCAGAACGCGCTGGCATAGGGCCCCACGTCCGCCAGGCGGACGAAGATGGGCGAGGCCCCCATGGCGACCGCGCTGAGGACCAGGCAGGCGAACGCCGCCACGCGCCGCGGCTCGGTCCTGGCGGATGCGGCAGTCGTCAATGTCCGATGCTGCAAGACTTGATCGCCCAGGGTGGGATGGTCGCCGGCCCGTTTTGCCGCAACGCGTGGCTCGCCAATGGTAATGCCAAGGGCGATTGATCGTGTCCATGATGCTTCCAAACAGCGCAACGCCGGGGACGGGCGGCTCGCGTCAGCATCCGCAAATTGCGTCGTGAAATACGTGGCCGCGGCCGTGAGGCCGTCGGCGCGAACAGCACTGACTGATCGCCAAGGAGGACAGCGGCGGGTTCTTTTTGCCCTATGGCGGGGCCTGCGGCGCCGCCATATCTTCCGGGCAATCGCCGCGGAGGATTTTTGCCATGGACCTCGACGACAAGACCCGCACCGAGCTCGAAGCCGCCGTATTCCGGCGCCTGGTCGAGCACCTGCGCGCGCGCACCGACGTGCAGAACATCGATCTGATGAATCTCGCCGGCTTCTGCCGCAACTGCCTGTCCAACTGGATGAAGGAGGCGGCCGACGCCAGGGGCCTGGCCCTGAGCAAGGATGAGAGCCGTACCGCTGTCTACGGCATGCCCTATGACGAATGGCGGGAGAAGTACCAGAAGGATGCCTCGCCCGAGCAGCAGGCGGCGTTCGCCAAGGCGGCGCACAAGCATTGATTTGCCAGGGTGACGCACGAGCATTGACGCGCCTCCGGCGCTTCAGGCAAACCGGACGGGGCGGCGCCGTCGAATCCTTAACAGAACCTTTCGGGAGGACGTCATGACCACATCATCGCTGGCCAGGCCCTCGCGCCGCCGCATGCTGCGTGCTGCCGGCACGCTCGCGGCCGGCCTTGCGGCGCCGGCCGTGCTGCGCATCGGCTCGGCGCTTGCCGCCTATCCGGACCGGCCAGTGAAAATCCTGGTGGCGAATACGCCGGGCGGGCCGTCCGACATCATCGCCCGCATCATGGCGGCGGCGATGCAGGAGGCCATCGGCGGCTCGTTCTTCGTCGAGAACCGCGGCGGCGGCGGCGGCAACATCGGCATGGGCTTGGTGGCGCGCTCGGAGCCCGACGGCTACACGATCCTGCTGTCGACCAGCGCCTTTGCCATCAATCCCGGCCTCTACGAGAAGCTGCCCTACGATCCGTTCAAGGATTTCGTGCCGGTGTGCGAGCTCGCGGTGTCGCCGCATGTGTTCGCCGTCAAGCCGGAGCTCGGCGTCAGCACGATGAAGGAGTTCGTCGCGCTGGCCAGGAAGGACATCGACCGCTTCAACGTCTCGACGCCGCCGATCGGCACCTCGCCACATCTGCAGGCCGAAGTGCTGAAGCTGAAAGAGGGCCTGCAGAAGATGGCAACCGTCGTCTTCCCGGGCGGCGGCGACGCACTCAAGGCGGTGATGAGCGGCACGGTGCAATTGTCGTCCGGCGTGCTGGCGCCGGCGCATCCGCACATCCAGGCCGGCACCATCAAGGGCCTCGCGGTGACCGGCGAGAGGCGCTGGCACGACCTGCCCAACATTCCGACCATGGTGGAAGCCGGCTATGCGGACTTCGTGTTCGAGACCTACACGGCGCTGATGGCGCCCGACCGCACTCCACCGGAGGTCGTCGGCCGTCTGGAAAAGGTCGCGCTCGACGTCCTGGCCAAGCCCGAGATCAAGCAGAAGCTGACGCAGTCGGGCTTCGAGGTCACGGCCAAGGCGGGCAAGGACCACGCGGCGCGCATCGCCAAGGAAGTGCCGTTGTTCCGCGACTACATCGCCCAGGCCGGCATCCAGAAGCTCTAAAGCCACGCGAATCGCCAATGGCGAATAGCGAATGGGAAAGTATGAGCTTTCGCTCCGCTATTCGCCATTCGCCACTCACCATGCGCATCCTTCCCTGTGCACTCCTGTGGATGACTGGCATGGCGGCTTGACCTCGTGCGCCTGTCCCCGGAAACCTCCTCGCATCCATTGCGTCCATGCCAGGAGTGCCTGATGGCCACCGCCGCCGCCGTCCAAGAAAACGCGACCCGTTTCGCCAAGGATCATCTCAAGGCTTTCGTCGAGCGCATCGAACGGCTCGAGGAGGAGAAGAAGGCGCTCGCCGACGACGTACGCGACGTCTATGCGGAAGCCAAGGCCAACGGGTTCGACACCAAGGCGCTGCGCAGCGTCATCCGCCTGCGCAAGCAGGACGTCGACGAGCGCAAGGAGCAGGAAGCGATCCTCGAGACCTACATGCACGCGCTCGGCATGTTGAGCTGAGCACGACTTGGGAGCGGATACCCCTACGGCGAACGGCGCTGCTGCCGTCAGTTCAAGCCGGCCGTGCGGGTGCCGTACGTGACGGTGGGCAGGAAGCTGATCGCCGGGCCGCTGAAGTGCGCCGACGTGAGGCCGAGCTGCGGGTCGTTGGAGAACACCATCGCCAGGGTGGTGCGCGGCTTGTGCATGAGCGGCCGCAGGGCGCGATAGTCGGGGGCGCCGAGCACGGTCACGCTCAGCGTATAGTGCACGCTCGGCGTCACCACCACGCAGCGCAGCCACGGATCGTTGTGGCGCTGCGCGATCTTTGCCGCCGGCGGATTGGCTGCCGGCTTCTTCGCCGCGATGGTTGCATTGTCCGGGCGCAGCGCTCCCATCGGGGCGACCTTCGCCGGCGCCGTGGCCGCCGGCGCGTCCGGATGCGCCGCGGTGGCATAGGCGAGCGCCACGTCGCTCGGCACGCGGTCGTTCTGGCTCGGATTGCTGGTCCACGCTGTGATGCTCGACGTGACGTCGGCGGCGTTGGCGAACACGCCCTCGATGTCGCGCGGCGGCCGCGGCATCGGATCGGGGCCGATGCTCCACGCCAGGCGCTCGCCGGTCGGGCTGATCGCCTGCCGCAGCGACGGCGACGGGTCGGCGTCGGCCACGCGCGTCGGGGCCGGCTCAGGCTGCGCGGCCGCGGGGGCGGGAGCAGCCGGGGCGCCCGTGCTCGGCCAGAAGCCGCGGGAATTCATGACGTCGGCAGCTGACGACGCTTCGGCGGCCACGGGCGTCGGCTCCGCGGTCGGCTCCAGGGTCGCCGGCGACGTGCTCGCCGAGGCCAGGGTGAACTCGCCGCCGCCGGCGATGGCCGGCCGGGCGCGCGGCGTCGGCACCCCCGCCACCACCGGGGCCGGCGCCGCCGCCGCGACCTGCTGGCCGCCCGCCGGGCGGCCGCTTGGCGCTGCGGCTTCCTTGTCCTCGTCGTCGTCCTGGCCGATGCCGAGCAGCTTGGACAGCAGATCGCGTTCGCGGCGCGGGGCGCCGCCGGCGTCGGCGACGCGGATGCCGGCATTGCGCGCCGCCGTCAGCGAAGCGCCGCCGAGCGTGCTGCCGCGCCGTTGCACTTCCGCCAGCGCCAGGTCGTAGCCCTTCAGCGGGTGCCCGTCGGCCGGGATGTGCACGGTTTTCTGGTTGGGGAAGACCTTGACCAGCTGGTCGTGCGTCATGCGCGGCCAGTGGCGGATACCGCCGACGTCCATGTGCACGAACGGCGAGCCCGAGGTCGGGTAGAAGCCGACGCCGCCGCGCTGCAGCCGCAGGCCGGCAATGCGCAGCTGTTCGAGCGGAACGCCCGGAATGAAGAAATCGATCGCCTTGCCGAGCATGTGCTGGCTGTACTGCGCCACGCCGTGGCTGCGCCGGCGCAGCATGGCGTTGGTGGCCGGCGAGCGATAGGACGACACGATGTGGATCGGCTCCTTGGCGCCGACGTCGCGGTAGACTTCCCACAGAATGTCGAACAGCTCGCGCGCCATCGTGGTCTGTTGATCGGTGCGCCAGTCGCGCAGGAACCAGTTGAGCTTCTTCAGCCCGTCTTCGTCATAGCGGCCGTTGCGCTTGAACGTGACCGTGATCGAGTCGTCGCGGTGCGTGTGCGTGAACGACAGCGAGCGCGTGTCGCCCTGCGCGATCGCGTTCTGCAGGCTGGTGCAGCCAAGCAGCACGAACAGCATGGCCAGGGTGAGACGACCGGCGAGGCACGTTGGACCGGAAATCACGTGGGAATTGCGCGCAATAGGAACGGGCACGTCCGATCTTCCGTAAGACGTTGCGACACGACAGACACCGCAACCCAACGAGGCGGCGGCGTGGCTAACGCAGTCTTCTCAGGATCGGTTAACGCGCCGTTGCGGGCGGGTCCCCCCCGATCAATATTTTGGTACGCAAGGAGTGTGGCGAAAAAGAGCCCAGTCAAGGGGTTACCCCCGGCGGGGCACGCGGCGCCGCTCACCGCAAGGGCGCGGTCCTGTCAACCGGGCAGACGCAAGGGCAGTCCTGTGGCTGCCGCTACGCCCAGACGAAAGGGGCGCCCGGCACGGGCGCCCCTACGTAACCCATTCGAAGAGCTTGAGGTTCAGCGTGCGTAGGTGCGCCGCCCGTAGACCGGCGCCTGCGGCCGCGGCGGGCCGAACAGCATGTCGAAGAACGAAGGCCCGCTGGCATAGGACCCGCCGCTGTTCATGCCGACCCCGAACGGGAGGCTCACGGCCGGCCGGCCGTAGCTGGGCTTGCGCCGGTCGACCGCGGTGTCGGCGTAGCGGCGCTCCTCGCCCTTCAGGGTCGCGATCGTGCTGCGGTCGCGGCCGTAGATGTCGTCGCGGACCTGCAGCTTGCCGGCGTCGTCGACGAACGCGGTCTGGTACGTGACGTGCACCGGGATCGGCACTGGCAGCTGGATGTCGTGCTCGGCATTGCCGAACATGCGGCGGATGCGGTCCTGGGTATAGCCGTCGTTCGGTCGGGCGATGCCAAGGAGAACCTCGGCATAGCGCACCGGGTCCTGCACCCGCATGCAGCCGTGGCTGTAGGCGCGCTTGTCATGCGCGAACATGTGCTTGTCCGGCGTATCGTGTTGATAGACCAGGAAGCGGTTGGGGAAGTTGAAGCGGATGCGGCCGAGCGCGTTGGCCTCGCCGGGCGGCTGCGAGATGTGCACGCTGCCGTCGCGGTTCTGCGAGAGTTTCAGGCCCATGCGCTGGAGCACGGTCGGATCCTGCTGCAGCGCCGGCAGGTACTCGTTGTAGATGATCGACGGCGGCACGTTCCA
>DATFWC010000776.1:0-2712 GCA_035259885.1 Xanthobacteraceae bacterium | reverse complement strand
CGGTCGTAGTCGCCGGGATGACCGCGGGTGAATGCCATCACGTTGATCGACGACGAGCCACCCAGCACCTTGCCGCGCATCGCCTCGATGCGGCGACCGTTCAGCTGGGCCTCGGGCTCGGTATGGTAGCCCCAGTCGAACATGCCGCGCGCGTGCATGCGGCCGAGACCGAGCGGGATGTGGATCCAGGGATGGCGGTCGCGCCCGCCGGCCTCGAGCAGCAGCACCGATGCATCGCCGGTTTCGCTCAGCCGGTTGGCGAGCACGCAGCCGGCCGAGCCGGCACCGACGATGACGTAGTCATAGGCCTGCACGGTTTGCTCTCCTGGTCGCACTCTATACAGGCTCCCACCTGGCAGGCACTATGCGCCGCATGCCGGTCATCAAGGCGATCTCGACCACCATGCTGATGGCGCTCGGCGTGCTCGCCGCGGTGGACGGAGGGTGGGCGCAGGACTATCCGACGCGGCCGGTCACTTTCGTGGTGCCGTTCGCGCCGGGCGGCGTGACCACCCTGTTCGCCCGCCTGCTCAGCCAGAAGCTGGAGCAGCAACTGGGCAAGCCGTTCGTGGTCGAGAACCGGCCGGGTGGCGGCGGCGTCACGGCCGCCACCCAGGTCGCCCATGCGCCGCCCGACGGGCATACGATCATGATGGCGTCGAGCACGGTGCTCGCCATCAACGTCACGCTGCGCAAGAACCTGCCCTACGATCCGCGCAAGGATCTGGCGCCGATTGCGCTGCTGGCGCGCGTCCCGTTCGTGCTGGTGGTCAACCCGGCGCTGCCGGTCCGTTCGGTGTCGGATCTGGTGAAGCTGGCCAGGGAAAAGCCGGGAAAAATCTCGTTCGGAACGCCCGGGCCGGGCACGTTCCATCACCTCAATGGCGAGATGTTCAAGACCATGTTCGGACTCGATCTGGTCCACGTCCCCTACAAGGGCTCGGCGCCGGCGCTGCAGGATGTGGTGGGCGGACATATCGATATGATGTTCAGTGACGTGTCGCCGGCCCTGCCGTTGATCGCGGCGGGAAAAGTGCGTCCGCTCGGGGTCACGACGCGCCAGCGCGTCCCCGCCGTTGCCGACGTGCCGCCGCTCGCCGAGGCCGGCATGCCGGGCTACGACACGGCCTCGTGGCACACCGTGACGACCACCGCCGAGGTGCCGGCGGCGATCATCGCCAGGCTGCACGAGGCGATACGGACCGCCATGAGCGACCCGGGCGTGGTGGAGACGCTCACCAAGGACGGCACGCTGCCGCAGACGTCGCCGCCGCCCGACGCGCTCAAGCGGTTCGTGGCCGACGAGATCGTGCGCTGGGGCAAAGTGGTGGAGCAGGCCGGCCTCGCCGGACTGGAATAGGCCTGCTAAAGTCGTCAGGGCTTTGGGGGCGACTCCTGGTCGCGGCTCACGGAACCTTTGCCGACGTCCCGGCGTTGCGCGAACGGGAAGAACCCGGAGTGGCGGTGATGCACCGCGGCAAAATGCTTCTTCTCCTGGCGGCGCTTGGCCTCATGCCGACCGCAGCCGATGCCAAGCCCAGCATCGTTCGCATGATGACGGCGCCCTTGCGTATGGTCGCGCCTGGCCTGCCCGGCCTGCGTATCGGCCATCGCGGGCGGCATCACCGCAAGGTGGCGCACGCACGCCATCACAAATCCGCTGTGGCGCGGGCAGCGCGGCGCGGCGCACCGGCGGCGGCTGCGGCACCGGCCGCCCCAATGGCCGATCAGGATGGTCAAACCAGCGGACTGGCGCAGGGCCAGGACGGGGCACCGGCCCGCGGCGAGCCGATTCGCGCCGAGCCGGGCTGGGCCGGGCCGGTCTACTGGCCGCATGCCTCCGACGACCTGTTCGACTACGTGTTCCGCGCCGCCGGCGAGCGGTTCTGGGCGCGCGGCGGACGCGATCTCGCGGACGCGATCCTGATGCGCGACAGCAAGGCTGAGGGCGCGGCAGAGCTGTGCGGCGGCCGCCAGGAAGGCGACGTCAGCGCCTGGCAGGAGCCGATCGCGCAGGCGGTGCAGCCGAACGACGCGCAGCGCGGCGCCTTCGACACGCTCAAGTCGGCCCTGGCCGAAGCGAGCCGGAATATCAAGAACCACTGCCCGGCCGCGAAGACGGCGGCGAGCCCGACCCAGCGCCTGGACGCCATGACCGACCGGATCTGGGGCATGCGCCAGGCCGTGGTGCTCATGCGGGCGCCGCTGGAGAAATTTTCCAACACACTCGACGAGCAGCAGAAGACGCGATTTGCCGACGCCATTGCTGAGCGCCACGATTCTTCCGCGGATCCGGGGGCGGCAAGCGCCTGGATGCATCTCTGCGCCGATCCCACCGCCGCCATGACGCCGTGGCCGAACGAGCAGATCGAACGGCGGGTGCGGCCGTCGAACGAGCAGCGCCAGAATTTTCAGACCCTGCAGATGACCACCCGGGGCATGGCGCAACAGCTCATGGCCTCATGTCCCAAGGCGCCGCCGCCCACCGCACTGGAGCGCCTCGACGCAGCGGAGAAGCGGCTCAATGCCCTGCTCTATGCGGCCCGGATGGTCGGGCCGGCACTGCGCGCCTTCTACGACTCGCTCAGCCCCGAGCAGAAGACGCGCTTCACCGCGCTGGCCAGCGAGTCACGGACCTCGCGAAGGTAGGGTGGGCAAGCCAGTCTTTCGGGTCGAACCTCGATGCGGCCGCGAACGCGGCGCGCTCCCTCT
>DATFWC010000775.1:0-5453 GCA_035259885.1 Xanthobacteraceae bacterium | reverse complement strand
AGCCAGAGCGCCAGGATGGCGCCCACGGCGATCAGCAGGGCGGCGAGGAACAGCGCACGGATGGCGGCAAGCGCCAGCACTGTGATGACGTCGCCGGTCTCGATCTCGGCCTCCGCCGCCGGCGCCACGTCGCCGACCGAGAACATGACCGAGCCGGCAATCGCATGCGAATCGAGCGAGATCACCCGGTAGCTGACGACATAGGTGCCGTTCGGCAGATCGGGCGGCAGCGGCAGGACGATGGTCGCGTTCTCGACCCGCGGCTGCGTGTCCACCGGTTTGGCGTTGACGTCGACCACGCGCAGCATCACCGGGGTGACCGGCTCGTTGAAGCGCAAGGTCACCTCGCGCGGCGCCTCCGCCACCACGGCGCCGTCCACCGGCACGGTCTCCACCAGCACGGCATGCGCGTGCGCGGTTCCCATCAAGGAAAGGAGGGCTAGAAGCGCAACGAGGATGCGCCGTAGGGTGGGCAAAGGCGCGGTGCGCATGACTGTCAGCACACAATGCGGGGCAGACGCGCCGTGCCCACGCGTATGATCATGCGAGCAGTGGTGGGCACGGCGCGCATCGAGCGCACCATCGTGTCGAGGTGCCGCGTTCTGCGCGCCTTTGCCCACCCTACGGCGCCCGTTAATGCCGTTGGGCCTTGGGCAGGAGTCTCAGGAACGGCGCCGGCTCCTTGTAGTCGCCGCGCGATTTTCCCGCCGCCGGAATCTCGATCCAGCGGTGGGAGCCGCGCTCGCATTCCTGCACGGTCGGGAAGTACAGCGTCTCGCCGGGCTTGTCGGGCAGCTTCATGTGGATCCCGAACTGGTCGAAATTCTCATCGGGTAGCTTTCCGCTCCACGTCACCTCGGCGACGACTTCCGTGATGGTGCGGCCGTGGCTCTCGACGATCGGCTTCTCCAGCTTCTCCTGGCGGATGCTGAGGTCCCATCCGGGCTTGGGCTGCGGCTTGACGCCGACCACGCCCTCCGGAATGCGCACGCGCACCTTCAGCGTGGCGGAGCCCTCGCAGCCATGCGGCACGTTGATGAAGGTGTTGAAAAAGCTGTCGGCCGGGGCCTCGCTGCGGTCGAGCGTGGCGTGGGCATACGCCGGCTGTGCCGAGATCATGACCGCGGCAGCCGTGGCGGCAAGAAATGTGCGCGACATCCAGGTCTCCTCCCAAGAGCGGCGTTTTCCCGCGTTTCGCTTGGCGCATGCGGGCGACACGTGATGCCCGATTCGCGTCAGAACTTCATGTTGAGCAGTCTTGCGGCATTCCCGGCCATGATCTTGTGGCGCTCGGCGGGCGCCAGGCCGAGCCGGTCGACGGCGTCGATGGTGGGTCGGATCGGCCCGAGCGGCGTGTCGGTGGCGAAGACCACGTGGTCGGCGCCGAAGAAGTCGAGGCCGCAGGCGAGGCCGTGCCGGCCGCCGAACAGGGCGGTGTCGCCATAGAAGTCGTGGAAGTAGTCGAGGTGCGGGCGCTTGAGCGCCGGCAGCACCTGCGAATAGTCCTCGTCCGAGGTGCGGGCGCCGAGCACGTCCAGCCCCGCCCCGACGCGCCCGTCGAAGTAGGGGATCATGCCGCCGAGGTGGTGCGTGATGATCTTGATGCCGGGGTGGCGGTCAAACAGGCCGGAGAACACCAGCCGCGTCATGGCGACCGACGTGTCGTATGGCCAGCCGAAGCACCACCACATCTCGAAGCGTGATTTCTGCTCGGCGGGGTAGTCCGGCATGCTGGCGGTGCGCCCCGGATGCAGCCAGATTGGCAGGTCGTGCTCCGCCATGGCGGCGAAGAACGGGCGGAACTCGGGAAGGTCGAGCGGCTTTCCGGCGATGCTGGTGAAGATCTGGACGCCGCCGGCACCGAGCTCGGAGATGGCGCGCTTCGCTTCCCCGATCGCCGCGTCGACATCGGTCAGCGCCACCGCCGCCGCGAAGGTCGGAAAACGATCGCGATGCTTCGCGCACAGCTCCGCCATGGCGTCGTTCCCGACGCGCGCCAGCGTTTGCGCGGTCTCGCCCATGGCGATGTCCTCGATGGGCGGATTGGGCAGCGACACGATCTGCCGATAGTCGCCAAACTCGTCCATCTCGCGGAAGCGCGCGTCGAGGTCGAACAGTTTTGTGATGCCGCGCAGGCGCTTGCCGATGTTCTCGAGCTTGGGCGAGACCCGCGTCATCTCCTGGAAGAAACGGTCGGGATAGATGTGACAATAGAAATCGATGAGCACGCCCGATCCTCCCCGGCCTGCGGTGGGTCGCGACTATAGCGGATGGGAGGCGCGACGCACCCCGGGGGAAATCGGCCCAAGCAAGGCCGTCAGTGATGATGGTGGGCGTGTTCGTCGTCGGACAGGCGGCTGACCACGAGCCAGGAGGCGAGGGCGAGCGCACCCACGAGGGCAAGCTGGAATCCCAGGTCGATGGGTAGCCGCAGCCCGAGGTCGTAGGCGACCACAGCGACCGTGAAGGCAATGAATATGCCGATAATGAACCGCATCGATTGGCTCTGACTTATGACCCGTTCATGGTCGGGTTATCGCCCAATTAACTCCTGTCTCAACTATTACGCTACCCCACATCGCTCGGGTCTGAGTCCCGCGCCATGCATGCCTTGCATGGACCATGCCATGGTCTGAAAACAGATGCTTTGTGGAATCGCTGGCGGAATCAGCCCGCTTAAATGTGCTGATCGGCCGCAGCCGCCGCAGAAATGGGCATCGCGTGGGTTTGGAAGCGGCAGGTGCCTACGCGCGCCCCAGGCATGATGCCGGCGCATGACGCCGGCGGGCTGGTCAGCCGCCGCGGCTCGTCCGGGCCGCCGGGCCGCCCTGACGAATCGACTGTTGGAAGATGACCGGCGGGCAAGACTCGAATTCTCCTCTGCGGTAGGGTCCGCCCCGCTTTCGGCTTTGGCGCGGGACATCGACGCATGCTGGGCTGGTTTCACCGGCTCCTGCCGCGGGAAGAGCGCTTCTTCGAACTGTTCGCCCGGCATTCGGAAGCGATCGTTGCCGGCGCCGAAGCGCTGCGCGGCATGCTCGAAGGCGGCGAAGCGATCGCGCGCAATTGCCAAGTTGTGATGGAGCGCGAGCAGGAGGCCGATGTCTGCACGCGCGAGGTGCTCATCGCGGTGCGGCGGACCTTCATCACGCCATTCGACCGCGGCGACATCAAGGATCTCATCACGTCGATGGACGACTCCATCGACCAGATGCAGAAGACCGCCAAAGCCATCCTGCTGTTCAGCGTGACGAGCTTCAGGCCGCAGATGAAGACCATGGCGGACGTAATCGTCCAGTGCTCCGGCCTCGTGCGCGAAGCGGTGCCGCTGTTGCGGTCGATCAGCAGCGAGGCGGGGCGGCTCAGCGTCATAACGGAGCAGATCTCGGTGCTCGAAGGGCGCGCCGACGACGTGCACGACAGTGGGCTCAAGGCGCTCTACCAGGACTGCACCAATGACCCGATGGGCTTCTTTGTCGGCCACGAGATCTATGGTCACCTGGAAGAGGTGGTCGATCGGTTCGACGACGTCGGCAACGAGATCCAGGGCATCGTGATCGATCATGTGTGAGGCGGCCGGAGCGCGGTCATGACCGACGGCGTTGCGCTGGGCCTGCCGCTGCTGATCGGCCTGATCGGCCTGGCATTGCTGTTCGACTTCCTCAACGGCCTGCACGATGCCGCGAACTCGATCGCCACCATCGTGTCCACGCGGGTCTTGCGGCCGCGTTATGCCGTGTTCTGGGCGGCGTTCTTCAACTTCATCGCGTTCCTGGTGTTCGGGCTGCACGTCGCGCAGACCATCGGCACCGGCATCGTGTCCGCCGAGGTGGTGGACGCCCAGGTCGTGTTCGGCGCTCTCATGGGCGGCATCGTGTGGAACGTGATCACCTGGTTTCTGGGGATTCCGTCCAGCAGTTCGCACGCGCTGGTCGGCGGCCTGATCGGCGCCGGCGTCGCCAAGATCGGCTGGAGCGCCATCGTGTGGAGCGGCGTGAGCAAGACCACCGCCGCCATCGTCCTCTCGCCGCTGACCGGCTTCGTGCTGGCGCTCGTGCTGGTCCTGATCGTGTCGTGGATCTTCGTGCGCAGCACGCCCTATGCGGTCGACACCACGTTCCGCAGCCTGCAGTTCGTGTCCGCCTCGCTGTACTCGCTCGGCCACGGCGGCAATGACGCGCAGAAGACCATGGGCATCATCGCGGTGCTGCTCTATTCGGAGGGCCACCTCGGCGGCGAATTCTACGTGCCGTTCTGGGTCGTGATCACCTGCCAGGCCGCCATGGCCCTCGGCACGCTCACCGGTGGCTGGCGCATCGTGAAAACCATGGGGTCGAAGATCACGCGGCTGACGCCGGTGCAGGGGTTCTGCGCCGAAACCGGCGGCGCCATTACGCTGTTCATGGCAACCTATCTGGGAATTCCCGTCTCCACCACGCATACGATCACCGGCGCGATCATCGGGGTCGGCGCTGCGCGGAAAGTCTCCGCGGTGCGCTGGAACGTGACCTACGAGATCGTGTTCGCCTGGATCATCACGATCCCGGGCTCGGCGTTGATCGCTGCCCTCTTTTACTGGCTGGCGACGCTGTTCGTGTGATTGCGAATGGCGAATGGCGAAATAGGGTCTGATCGCGCCTCAATCTCCATCCCTATTCGCCACTCACTATTCGCTATTCGCCTCACTGCGTCCGCTGGATGCGCGAGGCGTCGAATGGCTGCCCCGCGTCCTGGATCAGCAGCGTGTCGCTCAGCGGCTGCTGTGGCGCCGTGATCTGGAACGTGACGTAAGGCACGTCGAGCCACTGGTGGTACTTGAACTCGTCCTTGTCGGCCGAGAAGGCGATCTTGCCGCGCGTGCCGGTCCATTTGAGGCTTTCCAGCGCCTTGGTGACCGCCTCGGGCTCGCTCGAGCCGCCGGAGCGGATCGCCTCGGCGATCATGAGCAGGCTGTCGGCGCTCTGCAGCACCACGCTGCTCGGCTCCTTCCCGGACTTGGCCTTGTAGGCGTCCGCCACCTTCTTGCCGAGATCCGGCAGCGGCATTTTGGGATGGTACTGGCCGAGCACCAGCATGCCACGCACGTCCTTGGCGTTCTGCCAGAACGCCGGATCCTCGATGAGACCGGAGGCGTCGTACAGCCAGGTCTTCGCCGTCGGTGCGATGCCCTGCAGCTGGTTGAGCAGGGCGTAGGCCGCCGGCGGCCGCAGCATCTGCACGATGGCGTCGGGCGGGTTGGATTTGTGCGGCTCCAGCACGGCGGAAAAATCCTTGGCCGCTGGATCGAGCTGCTCGAACGTGTACTGGATGCGGGCCTCCTGCTTGTTGAGCTCTTGCGCCAGCAGGTTGGCGAGCTCAATGCCGGGCTCGCTGTTCTCGGTGAACGCCACCACGCGCCTGGCACCCAGACTTTTCATCGCCTCGGCAACGGCGGCGGCGATCTGAGTGTTTGA
>DATFWC010000774.1:0-4543 GCA_035259885.1 Xanthobacteraceae bacterium | reverse complement strand
GGAACTGCATGTGCAGTTCGTCGACGTCGACACGCGGCCCACCGGCCTCGGCGAGATCGGCAACCCGTTCATCGGCGCGGCGATCTCCAACGCGTTCTTCCGTCTCACCGGCAAGCGGCTCCCACACCTGCCGTTCACGCCGGAACGGGTGAAGGAGGTACTGAAGGCATAAGCGGCCGCGCACGGCCGCGGACCTCTGTCATCCGAGGCCAACATCACGTTGCACTGAGCGCGCCCGGCGGGCGGCCGCGCTGCCGCGCGTTGCGTGCCGGCGCTGTGCGCCGGCGCCGGGCATAAGACGGCACCATGGCGGACACGCTGCTTCTCCTGATCAAGCTGTCGGTCGGCACAATGATTTTGGCGGTCGGCATGGGGGCGACGTTCACCGACGTCGTCTACCTGTGGCGACGCCCGGCCCTGCTGCTGCGGTCGGTGCTGGCGATGTACGTGCTGGTGCCACTGGCGGCCTTCGTGCTCGCCGAGTTCCTGCCGCTGGCCCCCGGCGTCCGGGTGGCGCTGCTCGTGCTTGCGGTCTCGGCCGGTGCGCCGCTGGTGCCGCGCCGGCTGCGCGTCGGCGGCAGCCCCTACGCCTTCAGCCTCGTGGTCACCTCCTCGCTGCTGGCCGTCGTGCTGGTGCCGGTGTGGATCGCCCTGCTGTCGCGCCACTTCGGCGTCGCCACCGTCGGCCCGGCCGAGGTGGCGGCCGTGCTTGCCCGGGCGTTCCTCCTGCCGCTGGTGATCGGCATCCTGCTCGGCATGGCGCTGCGGGCGACGGTTCCGGCCATCACCCAGCGCACCGCCGATGCCGTGTTCGCGCTTGCCGCGGTGGTGCTCGCCGTCGCCACCCTGCTCCTGGTCGCAGACCAGTGGCAGGTCTTCATGGAGGTGCGCGGCCCCGGGATCGTGGCGCTGGTGGCCCTTACGGTGATCGCCGTGGCGGTCGGACACGTTCTCGGCGGCCCCGAGCCCGACGACCGCACCGCGCTGGCGATCGCCTGCTGCACGCGGCATATCGGCGTTGCCGTCATCCTCGCTACCACGTTCCGCGGCCCGCGTGCTGTGGTTCTGCTCGCGGTCTACCTCGTTGTCGCGAGCCTGGTGTCGATCCCGTATCTGCGCTGGCGCCGCCGCGCCGCGCACGCCGACAAGCCGTAGGCCGAGGCGAGCGTGCTCCCAACCCGGCCTACGAGGCTGCGCGCGACCTGGCGCGCAGCGCGGCCACGGCGGCGCGGGTATTCTCGAATGCGAGCTGCACCGGGGCGAACTCCTCGTAGCCGCTGTGGCGCTCGTATCCGAGCGTCGCGATCTCGATCGCGACGCTGTTGAGATCCTGCGCCAGCACATCGGCCTCGGCCGGATCCATGGACGTCCGCGCCCGTTCGGCGATGCCTTTCAGGCGATCGAGCAGCTCGCGCATGGGATCCTTCGCGTTGCGCTTGAGGTAACCGGCAACGAAGGCGGAGATCGAGCTCAGCATGCCGCCGACCAGCAGCACGTTCCATATCTGGTCGGAGAACAACGTGAACCAGGTCGTGTCGGTGTCGCTGAGGTAGGCGGTCGCGCCGGGATGAACCGGGAAGCGCGCGTCCTTCTCGGTGTCGGGCGGAGCGATGAGGCTCGCCAGCGGGACGCGGCGCGCCAGCTCGCTGCGCCGTTCCAACAGGTCTTTGGTCAGCTCGGTGATCGCATTGTTGTAGACCTTGTCGCGCAGCGGGCCGCTCGCCGCCCGGTTGGCCATCAGGGCGGTCGGAACGCCGACGGTATCGACCTCGTCGTCCGGAATGAGCCGGCGCGGGAAAGCGTGCTTGGGGATCGTCTCGGCGCTGGCGGCGGGGGAGTTTGCCTTGAGGAAGTCGCCGATGTCGACGCCGAGGATGGTCGGTGGGTCCTTCTTCTTTCCCTCGACTGCATAGACCACGGCGCTGACCTCGGGATCGGCCGGCACGCCGAAGACCACGACGCAGTCGATCCGTCCGGTGTTGGTCAGCTTGGCGACATCTTCGGGCTTGATGACGGTCAGCTTCATGTCGGCGGGCTTCATCCCGAACGCGCCGAGCAATTTCGTGAAGGAAGGCTCGTCGAGCGGCGAGAGCGCGACGAGCCCCACGCGCTTGCCTTTCAGATCGGAGAAATTCTCCAGCTTGAGGCGGGCCGGCGCCACGGCGATCACGACGTTGGTACGCAGAAGGGCCACGATCGCGGCACCGGTGGGCGGCGAATCGTCCAGGCGCACGACCGCCAGGTCGACCTGCCGCTTCTCCAGCAGCTGATTGTTCTCGTGCAGGCCGGCCGTCGTCACCAGATCGAGGCGCACGGTAGCGCGGTTGACCTCGAGCAGGCGATCGAAGGCCGCCAGCAGGGTCGCGTCGACGCCGTCCTGCGGCCCCGCCGCCACGCGCAGGTGCACGGGCCGCGACCATACCACGTAGGCGATCACGACCGCGGTCAGCAGCCCCATCACGGCTGCCGTGAGAAACAGGAGACGCGATGCCGGGACTTTCATGGCCGTAGGCTCCAGTGCGACGCGCGCCACAACGCGGCGACATTGTGGGAGGCAATATTCGGCGCGGATTTGATCATGATCAATCCATCCGGAATCCGCTGCGTGCGGCGCCTTGATTGTGACGTTATGCCGCCACGTTGCCAGAGCGCCACAGGCCGATCGCCAACGGAACCAAGCGCTCGCCGAGGGAATTCTTGGTGGGGGCGGTCGAAGCCCCGCCAACGGAGGAAGTTGCTATGAAACGTGCATTCATTGCGGCCGCTGCCGCGGCCGTGCTCGCGTTCGGGGCATCCAGCCCATCACTCGCCCAGGGCGTCGGCGTCCAGGTCGGTCCCGTCGGCGCTGGAATCAACTTCGCGCCGGAGCAGCGCACGCGCATCAAGGACTATGTGGTGAGGGAGCGCGTTGCTCCGGTCACCGTCCGCGAGCGCTTGGCCGTCGGAACGCGGCTTCCCCCCGACGTAGAACTGCGCGCGGTTCCGGCAGATTGGGGTCCGTCCGTGACCAGGTACCGCTACGTGTACTCGGACAACCACGTTTATTTCGTCGACCCGTCCAGCCGCGAGGTCGTCTACATCATGGATTAAAGGAGACCACCGGTCTCGCGACGAAGCCCGGCCTGCCAGCCGGGCTTCGTCATTTTCCGCTCCTGCGCACGCCCGCATGACGTCCGGCCGGCGCGGCTGCGACAATGCCGGCGAGGCCTTTTCCGGATTCGCTGCACGGTTGTCATCCAGGCGTCATGACAAACGGCGCATCGCTGCGCGCGTGCGGAAAGTCCGACAGGGCAAGCTGACATACGGCCCGCAGCCGCCAACCTGGGCAATGCGGACGCTTGTGGACCAGCGCACGGGACCGCATAATGGGGCGGTAGCCTGAAACCTGCCTGTTGGATCGCGCCGCCGACAGATCAATAGGAAAGTCCAGCCGGGGGGATGGACATCTGGGCTTCCCGCTCCCCGACATTGGAAATCTCAATTGCAGGCCCCATGCAGTATTTGCGTTTTTGGCAGGCGATCCGTTTGGCCATGGCGGCCTGCATCGTGCTTTCCGCCACCGTCGCGGCCGTTGCCCAGACCGGCGCCGAGTTCGATACCGCGGTCAGTCTGGCGAAAAGCTATGTGGCCGGCGGGCGCAACCGGGAAGCCCTCGTCGAAGCCGAGAAGGCGATTCGCATAAATCCCTCGCGTTTCGAGGGGCACTACTATGCGGCGATGGCTTTGCTCCGGCAGGACCTGCTGGCCGACGCCGACAAATATGGCCAGCAGGCGCTCCGTCTGGTGCCCGAGGATCGCCGTAAGGACGTCGATCAGCTTGTGGCGGCGATCAAGCTTCAGCTGCAAGTGCAGCAAAAGGAGCAAAAGGCAGAAGAAGCGCGCGCCACCGGGCGCATGTATCTCGCCGCGACGCTCTACCTCGAAGGGTTCGAGCTCAATCCGCTGCGCGCCGATCTCGGCCTCGCCGGCGCGCGGCTGTGGCTGACCTTGCGCGAACTGGGGCGAGCCGCGCGGATCTATCGCCGGCTGGCCGTGGGACCGGATATGGCGGCGCGCGCCGAGGCGACGCGACAGCTGGCCTATCTGGCGCCGTCCCTTGCCGAGGAATGGTCGAACAACACGATGAATGGCTGGCGTCTGTTCGACAGCGCGCTCAAGGTCCGACCGCCGGCACAGGCAAGCCTGGAGGTCGCCATCGAAGCTTTTGAGCGCGCGATCGACGCCTATCCGGACGCGTCGGGACCGGCGGGGACCTCCATCCGTGTCGCCGATTCCCCCTATATCGGGCTTGCCGCCGCGCATGCTGCGCGCGGCAATCGCGGATTGCTCGAAGCGGCGTTGAGCCGGGGAGCACAAAACGGCCTGCGTCCCGACAGCGCCGCCTTCTTCACGGCCGACCCGCGTTCCTGCACCATCGGGTGCACGCGCTACGACGCGCTCGCCGCCTACATCTGTCAGCGCGACATCGAGTCGTTCTTCTACGCGGTGTACGGGCCGCCGGCCGTGCGCGCGGTCAACAGCGCCTGCGGCACGCGCCCGGGGC
>DATFWC010000773.1:0-2306 GCA_035259885.1 Xanthobacteraceae bacterium | reverse complement strand
TCGCGCGCAAAGAAAAAAGCCCGGCCCGCCGCTGGGGAGTCTGGCGAAACCGGGCACGCAGAGTATCAAGCAGAGTATGGAGAATGGCAGGAATGCCAAAGGTACCAGAGCCGCCTTCGTGCGGACAACTATCCAGGGGTTGTTGGCGATCTGCCGGCAGCCGCGTTGAGTGAAAAGAAAGCCCCGCTGCAACGGGATCACGGTTGCGCGTCTCAAGCGCGCTTCTCTAGGTAGTGTTTATTCAAGTGCAGTGCCCAACCGCAATGGCACTCCTCATGACAAGGCCGCGGCTCATCGAGCCACGCGCGAAAGCCACTTCTGCTCGGCCGCGCGCCTTGCGACCATCTCACTTGATTGTGCACGGGCACCTTGTCGGCAGGCGCGCTTGCCGAAAGCCGCAAGATAGCGACCCCCGGGATCAGCGCAGCGTTGGCTGTTTGACAAAGTGAAACATGTTTTGCGCCGTAGGGTGGGCAAATTCGCCTGTCGCGGCGCCGATGGTGGCAACGGCGCTCGCGCGAATTTGCCCACCACGTGCGGCCGAGATCATGCGCCGTTGCCCACCCTACATGCTCTGAATTTCACTCCTGTAGCCCGCATGGAGCGTAGCGCAATACGGGAGCAGCCTATCCACGCATTGAACGATGGGAAGGGCCGTTCCCGGATTTCGCTTCGCTTCATCCGGGCTACAGGCAGAGCATCATCGAAACAGCGAGCGCCAGCCGTAGCCAGCCGCAGGCTGGGCAAATCCGCCTGTCGCGGCGCCGATGGTGCACAAAGCGGTCTCGCGAATTTGCCCACCATTGTTTGCGACCCTGCACGGTGGGCAAACGCGCGCTGAAGTTCGTCGCGTGTCGAGAGCCGTGAGCAATGCGCGCTTGCCCATCCTACCCGCCGGATGAAATCCCGCGCCGGATCCGATAGAGGGTAAACCGGCGCGCGTGCATCACCTCGTCCAGGATGTCCGGCATCGGGTTCGCGACCGGCGGACCGACCAGATACAGATAGTCGAAGTCGCGCGCCCAGTTCTGCACGTAGCGGCCGCCCTCGGCGCGGCCTTCCGCCAGTCGCTTGAGGAAAGGAAGCGGAACCGGGCCGCCGTCGGAAATCGTGAGATGTTTTTGCGCCGGCACGACCTCCAGCGGCTGCTTGCCCGGATGGGTGAACAGCGTCGGCACCAGCGCCTTGGCGTAGTGAGCCGCCAGCGTCGCCACGTGGTAGGCCGGGTACTCGGTCAAATCACCCGGCGGGTCCGGCGCGTCGCCGCTGTGGCCGACGAAGACGCGAGAGCCACGATCGAGCATAGCGAACGAGCGTTTGAACGCCGCGTATTCCACGGCGTAATCGCGCCACACGTGCACGACCACGGCGACATTCACCACCACGATGGCGGCCACCACGGCAACCAGCACGCAGGCGGTCCTGGCGTTCGGAATATCGATCGCCACGAAGGCCGGGAGAACGAAGGCGGCCGCCGTCACGACCCGCACGTCCGTGAAAGCGGTGTCGAACAATCGGAACGGCAGGGCGAGAAACGCCAGCAGAAACCCGGCGGCGATCCACTTGCCCGCCGGCGTCGCGAACGCGAGCAGCCCTTGGCGGCGCAGGAGCCAAAGCAGCAGCACGACCGTGACGACGCTGATGGCGGAAAAGTATCTGGAGTAGCCGTTCATGGCGAGAAGAACCCAGTTGGGCTTCTGCCCGGCATGCCACGCGATGTCATGCCCGCCGACGCCACCGCCCGCCGCCATCATGATGGCGAGAAGGACGATCACCGGAGCCGACAGCAGGGCGACGACGGCAGCCGCATGCCTGGCGTCGAACCGGCGTAACGACAGGCGCCACAGCTCGTAGCAACCGACGGTCAGTCCATAGATGCCAAGCGCAAACAGATGCGCCGTGAAGATGAGAGCCACGAACAGGGCGTGCGCCGCCAGCCGCACCGTCCAAGCTGCGTCCTTGAGGACAAGCCATGCGGCGATCCCCCAGAGCGCCACGCCGAGGCCGAACTCGAAATTCACAAAACCCATCGCGAACGGCAGACCATAGAGCGCCAGCAACGCCGCGAAGCCGGCAATCCGGTGCCGGCCCTTGACGGCCCACTCGATCGCGATCGCGCCCGTCACCACCAGGATCTGGCTGAGCAGAAGGAACCACCTTGTGGCGGCCTCGACGCCGACAAGGCGCCCCAAGGGCGGGACGATCAGGTCCATCGCCAGATTGGGATAGAGCGCCCACTTGACCTGATAGTATGGCGACTGGTCCGGCGTGCCGGCCGTTGCCAGGATGTGCATGCGGGCGAGATG
>DATFWC010000772.1:0-45489 GCA_035259885.1 Xanthobacteraceae bacterium | reverse complement strand
CCACGACGGGGTCCTGCGCGCGAGCGGGTTCGCCAGCTTCCCGATCCTGGCGCCGCGCTGGGACGTGACCGGCGAGGACAGCTACGGCACCGACTGCCCCGGCATGACGGCGCTGGGCGACGTGCGGCAACTGCAGGTGATGCAGCGGCGCAAGGCGCAGGCCATCCAGAAGATGATCGACCCGCCGCTGGTGGGCTCGTCGGAACTGCGCACGCAGAAGACCTCGCTCCTGCCCGGCGACATCACCTACGTGCGCGACCCGCAATACGGGCTGCGCTCGGTCCACGACGTCGCGCTCAACCTCGAGCACCTGGTGCGCGACATGGCCGAGACGCAGTACCGCATCCAGCGCGCCTTTTACGAGGATCTCTTTTTGATGCTCGCCCGGAGCGACGAACAGCTCGGGGCCGACCGCCCCACGGCGCGCGAGATCGAGGAGCGCCACGAGGAGAAACTGCTCGCGCTCGGGCCGGTGCTCGAGCGGACCAACGACGAACTGCTCGACCCGCTGATCGACCGCACCTACCTGCTGATGGAGCGCGCCGGGCTGCTGCCGGAGCCGCCCGAGGACCTGCACGGGGTCTCCCTCAAGGTGGAATACATCTCCATCATGGCGCAGGCGCAGCAACTGGTGGGCGTGGTGGGGCAGGACCGCTTCCTCGCCTCGGTCGCCCCGCTCGTGCAGGTCTACCCGGAGGTGCGCCACAAGGTCAACGTCAACCGCGTGGTGGACCGCTACGCGGCGATGCTCGGCATCGACCCGCAGATCGTGCGGAGCGATGAGGAGGCGGCGGCGCTGGCCGAGCAGGACGCCGCGCAGCAGCGCGCCGTGGCCGAGGCGCAGCAGATGCAGATGATGGCCAGGGCCGCCAGGGATGCCGGCAGTACGCCGGTCGCGCCGGATTCGGCGCTCGACCGGGTCGTCGGGAACGTCGCGCCCACGCTGGGCTGAGAGGAGGAGACCGCTATGCCGCCGACCCCCACCCCCACCATGCCGACCGCGGCGGACCTGACCGCCAGCCTCGAGGCGCTCGAGGCGGCGGTCAGCGCGCTGGCCGATGCCTATCACACCTACCAGGAGCAGAGCGATGAGGTCCTGCACACGCTCCCGGCCCTGAACGCGCAGCTCACCTGGGCCAACACGGTCGGGGCCGGGCGCGTGCCGGGGCTGGTGGCGGGGCGGCTGCGCACGCTCGGGCTGGAGCCGGTGCTGCTGGCCGCCAAGCGCCCCGGCCTGGTCGGGGCGGACTGGGTCGCGGAGCTGACGGCGAAGCTCGAGGCGCTGGTGCCGCCCGAGGCGCCGCCGGAGGCGTGATGGCCAAGCTCGCCAAGGCGACGATCAAGAAGGCGCATCGCCTCGCGCGCAAAATCGCCAAGCGCGGCGGGGCGCGCAACCCCTATGCGGTGGGCACGGCGGTGGCCAAGCGCGCCGCCGCGAAACGGAAGCGCCGATGAGACCCGACCGGCCGGCGCTGGTCGGCAACGCCGCCGACCCGCACCAGGTCAAGCGCGGCCGGCGCGTCGAGGCGCAGCGGACGGCGTCGTTCCAGGCGGCGCTGGCGGTCGTGCTCAAGGGGCGCGACGGGCGGTTCGTGATCTGGGAACTGCTCGAGCGGGCCGGGCTCTACGAGACCTCGCTCCATCCCGACCCGCACGAGGTCTACCGGCGGGAAGGGCGGCGCGCGTTCGGGCTGGAGCTGCTGGCGGCGACCGTGGCCGCCGATGACGAACGCTACCTGCTGATGGAGCGCGAGGCCCGCGCGCGGCAGGCGCACGAGGACCGGGCCAGCCAGGCCGTGCAGGGGCCGCCGGTGGCGGCCTTGACGGCCGAGGAGATGGAGACGCATGGCTGAGACCGCCCCGCCGCTGGTGCCGACGCCGGCCCCGGCGGCCCCGCCCCCTGGCGCTGCGACCGCGCCGGGTGCGGAGGCCCCGACGGTCGCCCCCGGCGCGGCGGCACCCCCGGTGCCGTCGGGCGCTCCCTCCGCGGCGGCCCTGCCCGCCCCGGCGGCGCCCGCGGTCTACACCGTCACGGTCCCGGCCGACGCCACGCGGCTCGTGAGTGAGCAGGACCTCGCCTATCTCAAGGAGGTCGCGCGCACCAACGCCTGGACCAACGCCGAGCTCCAGACCGAGCTCGACGCGCAGGTCGGCCGGGCGCGCGCGCGGCGCACCGAGGTCATCAGCGGCTGGGAAGCGACCACGCGGGCCGACGCCGACTACGGCGGCACGCACCTGGGGGACACCCAGCGGCTCGCCACCCTCGCCATTGACACGGTGCGCCCCGCCTCGCATCCGCGCCGCGACCGGTTCCTGACCTTCCTCAACGAGAGCGGAGGCAGTGTGCATCTGGAAGTGGTCGCGTTTCTCGCCGACCTCGGGCGCCTGCTGGGCGAGGACCGCGGGGTCCTCGGGCGGGCCGGCGGCGGCGGGGAACGGGACCGGGGCGCCACCCTCTACGACCATCCCTCGTCGGTGCAGGCGGCCGAGGCCGTGCGCCAGCGGGGGCTCGGGCCTGGGCGCCCGTAGGAGGCTGACATGGCAACGCTGAGTACTGGCAACGTGACGATGCTTGACTGGGCCAAGCGCACCGACCCGATGGGGAAGGTGATGGTCATTGTCGAGCTGCTGTCACAGACCAACGAGATCCTCGAGGACGCCGTCTGGCGCGAGGGGAATCTCCCGACCGGGGAGCGCACGACCGTGCGCACCGGCCTGCCGACCGTCTACTGGCGCATGATCAACCAGGGCGTGCCGACCAGCAAATCGACCACCGCGCAGGTCGATGAGATGTGCGGCATGCTCGAGGCGTGGAGCGAGGTGGACGCCGACCTCGCCACGCTCGGCAACGACCTCAACGGGTTCCGCATGTCCGAGGCGACGGCCTTTCTTGAGGCGATGAACCAGGAACTCGCCCAGACGATCATCTACGGCAACGCGGGGCTGGCGCCGGAGGAGTTCACGGGGCTGGCACCGCGTTACAGCAGCCTCAGTGCCGGCAACGCCGAGAACATCATCGATGCCGGCGGCAGCCAGAGTGACAACACCTCCATCTGGCTGGTGGCCTGGGGCGACGAGACCGTCTACGGGGTCTTCCCGGCCGGGTCCAAGGCGGGCCTCTACCACCAGGACCTCGGGCAGGAGACGGTGGAGGTGACCGCGGGGGTGGCCGGCAGCCGCATGCTCGCCTTCCGCGAACGCTACCAGTGGAAGGCCGGGCTCTGCGTCAAGGACTGGCGCTACGTCGTGCGCATCGCCAATATCGACGCAAGTGACCTGGTCGGGGCGACCCCGCCGGACCTGGTGGACTTCATGGAACAGGCCGACGAGATCATCCCGAACCGCCTCGGCAAGCGCGTCTTTTACGTCAACCGGCGCGTCTCGCGCATCCTGCGCAAGATCGCGCGCACGGACGTGACGGCCGGCGGCGGGCTCACCTTTGAAAACTTCGCCGGCAAGCCCGTGCTCACCTTCGGCGGCGTGCCCGTGCGCAAGGTGGACGCGATCCTCAACACCGAAGCGCGGGTGACCTAAGGAGGGTGTGATGTATATCGATGCGTTACTCCTGCTGTCGGACAGTCAGGCGATTACCGCCGCCACCAACAGCACCAATGTGATCGACCTCGGCAACCCCGACGTCAAGCGGCGGGTCGGCACGGGCGAGGCGGTGGGGCTGGGGATCTTCGTCGAGGTGGCCGCCACCGGCGGGCCGCTCACCTTCAACGTGATCGACTCCGCCAGCAGCGACCTCTCGTCCCCGACCGTGCTCGCCACCGTCGCCTTGACCGCGGCGCAGATGACGGCCGGGGCGAAGTTCTTCATCGGGATTCCGCCCGGCCAGGGCCGGCAGCGGTATCTGGGGATGAGCGAGTCGGGCACGGGCACCGTGACCGTGAGCGCCGCCATCCTGCCGCAGCGGGGCTTCGAGGAGTGGACCGCCTACGCCAACGCGTATGCGATCTGAGCCAGGAGGACGACGATGAGTGCAGAACTGCCGCTGGAGCCGCTGCGGATCGGGTCGGTCCCCTTCACGCCGGGGCCGGCCGTGCCGCCGGTCGGGCGGCAACCGCCGCCGGTCGCGGTGGTGCAGGCGGCCTATACGCCCAAGTCGGTGCGCGCCGTCAAGGCCGGCTACTACGGCGACCGGTATCGCCAGGTGGATGACTGGTTCACGATCGACAACGCCGACTTCACGCGCGTCTGGATGGCGTCGCTGGCCGACCCGACGCCGGTCGTGATGAGCCTGGACCCGGCGGGGGCGGTGCTGGGCGGGCCGTCCCTGACCTTGCGCGTGCTCGGGCGCGGGTTCGCGCCCGACAGCACGATTCTCTGGAACGGGGCGCCGGAGCCGACCACGCGCGTCTCCTCGACCGAGCTCTGGACCACGGTCAACATGGCGACCGCCACCACCGCCGGGCCGATCAGCGTCAGCGTGCAGGCCCTCGGCGGACTGACCAGCGCGGCGCTGACGTTTACCATCACCGAGGCGGCGCCATGAGCCTGACGCCGCCGCGGCCACCGGGGAGCGGCCCGGCCCCGTCGGCCGCCCCCGACCGTCCCGGCCGCCCGAAGCCGGCCGCGAGCCGCACGCCCGCGCTGCCCGCGCCGCCGGCCGCCGCCCCGCCGCCGCCGGGCGCGCGCGTCAAGGTGCAGGCGGTCAAGCTTGGCTACTACGCGCACATCCGGCGCCGGCCCGGCGATGTCTTCTGGCTCGGGGATGCGCGCGAGTTCAGCGCGCTCTGGATGCAGGCGGTCGATCCGGACCTGCCGGAGCGGATCACGCTCGGCAACGCCGCCATCCGCGACGACCACGACCGGCTGCTGACGGCGCGCGCCCAGGAAGCGGCGCTGCGCCGGGGCACGGCCGTGCGCCCGCCGCCCGCGCTCGAGGCGCCGCCGACGGGGGAGGCGAGTCCGCTGGGGGACGAGGAGGGCTGAGCGGGGGCGCGGCGCCCGCCGTGGTCCCTGGCAGCCGCGGCGCCAGTCCGCCTCGACGTCACCGCGCGTGCATGCTCCAAGCGTGGAGGCCATTGTGACCAAGGACGACTTTGTGGCGCGCTTTGATCCGGCGAACTGGCCGACCGGGGGGGAGGACGTCCTGGCGAAGTTCAGGGACTTCGCGCTGCTGATTTATGACGAGATCCCCCCCGAGCCGGTGGACTTCCATGCCGTGGCCCAGCCCTTGTTCGTGGCCTTGACGCAGTTATATCGCGTCAGGCGCATTCGCGGACTCTAATGGCCACGCGCCTCTACTGGAACTACCAGATCCCCGATTACAACATGTGGGGCAGCACGGGGTCCTGGCCGGGCGGGGGCTGGCATTACGCCGGGGGCTTTACGTCGGCAGGCCAGATGCTGGATACCGTGAAAGGCGGCAATCCGATCGCCCGCGACGAAATCTTCCCGAGTGCGTCTGGTGGCCCCCCCGTTCACATCCTGTTCTATCGCGGCATCAGTCGCCGCTTATTGCCCCAGACGATCAGCGGGACGTTCGATGCCGTCTTCCACGCCCGGCAAAGTGTGGCCACGGCCGAGTGCTATACCCGCGTCATCGTGTATGTCCTCGATGTGACGGGGAGCCCCTGGATCCCGCCGGTGCTCGGCTATCTGGTGTCCAGTTACGACGAAACGCCGGCAGGTGCCAATGGCACGGAATGGCCGACGGCCGGGAGCAGTCTCACGCCGGGCTCGCGGAGCCTCAAAGCGCCCGTCACGCTGACCCCGGTCACGATTCCGAGCGATGGCCGGTCCTATCGCCTGGTCGTGGAAGTGGGGTGCGTGTCGTTGCGGACGGCGGGCACGTCGTTCGGGGCGTCGTCCAAAGCCGGGGCGCGGGCCTCGGATTGGGTCGTGCTGCCGGACCTGGCTCCCTCGGCCACGTATGTGGAGGCGGTGCCCTACTGTGACTTGTCGGCGACCCTGCTCTTCGGCGCGACGGAATATCTGGTCAGTAACTATGACGTGGACGGCGCCATCGACATCGGCCCGGCCCCGGCGTCCTTTCCGGTGACGGCCGCCGCGGCGGGGACCAGCAATCCCGACTTGACCTATCGCTGGTACCGGTATGCGTCGAGTGCGGATGAGACCGTCAGTGTCTTGTCCTGCAATGGGGGCACCCCCGGCGGCAGTGGACAGAATGACTCACTGGTCTATAGCCAGACGACCGTCGGCACCGGCCCCCCGTTCAAGACGATCGGCTCCGCCACCGGCAGTCTGTCGCAACGCCCCCTCCAGGCACCGACCAAGATCGGGGGCGCGGTCTATGTCCGCCTGTATCTGGGGGCCGGGGTCACCACCACGGTGACGCTGGTCGTCGGGCCGAAGAATGCAGCCGTCGGGGACCTCCTGATCAACGTCGATGATTCCTCCCCCAGTATCTATGACCCGAGCCTGCCGGCGGGCAATGCCTCCATCTGGTGGCATCCCGACGGGACGCTGAGCCAGGCCACGGCGAATCTGATTTACAGCGAGCTGGGCGTGACGTTGCAGAACGGCATGATCGGCATCCCCAGTCAAACGGCGAACGGCGCGGGCGCCTACGAACTGTTTATCTATGACAAGCCCCCCGGCTTGGCGTTACTCCAGCGCGTCACGTTGCCGGACTATCCCAACTCGTGCGGGACCGACATGCAGGCGTTCTATGTCGTCAGCGGCGACTACCACGGCCCGACCACGCTGGTGAAAATTGCGGAGACGGGGACGATTGTGGACACCTGGACGATGTCGCCGGGGCTGGGGGATGGCGTCAAGAATTTCGGCGTCTCCCGCGACGGGGGCCGCGCCTATGTCGTGAACAACGACACCGGCGCGATCTATCGCCACGACCTGGTCGCCGATGTCGGCCTCGGCGACATCAGCGTCCCGCCGGGGAGTGAGTGGGACCAGGTGGACATTCTGGTCTTGGCGGACGAGACCATCGTCACCGTGTATCGCACGTCGGTCGATACGCTCTATCACTATGCCCCCGACGGCACGGTGCTGCATGTCTATATGCTGCCCGGCACGACCTATCGCATCGATCATCTCTCGCACACCGCCGATGACAGTGTCGAGCAGGTCTGGGTCTGGCGGCAGAAGGCGGGAGACTCGCAATTCCAGTTGGTCGATTTTGTCGCCGGTGTCATGGTGAGTGCCTTCACGACGGCGCTGTTTGACCAGTCCTTTCGGGGGCCGCACGACGCGGGCTGCGCGCCGCAACGCTTTGGGGTGGGGTCGTCGTGCGCCTTCTTCACCATGATGACGCCGCCCCCCGAGGTGGTCATGCCGACCCTCACTGATGATCTCGCCAGTTGCCCGACCCCGACGACCGCGCTGGTCAACCTGGCGCTGGCCCGGATCGGCATCAACCAGGCCATCACCGACCTGGCGACCGACCAGACGGCCGAGGCCGCCGCCGTGTGGCTGGCCTACGACGAGACGCTGCTGGCGACGCTGCGGGAATTTCCGTGGGCGTTTGCCACCGGGTATGCCGACCCGCTGACGCTCGTCACCGGCACCCTCACCACGCCGGCCGCGCCCGACTGGCAGTATGCGTATCGCCAGCCGGTCGATTGCGTCTACGCGCGGCGGATCGTGCGGCCCCTGGCGACCACCGGCCTCGGGCGGGCGTTCGACCCGCAGCCGCCGGACTTCCGGGTCGGCCAGGATGCGACCGGCTTTCTGATCTACGCGAACGAACCGGACGCGGTCCTCGAATACACGCGGCGCCTGACCTGCCCGGCCCTGAAGAGCGAGGCGCTGTTCCGCTCGGCGTGGGCGTGGCGCCTGGCGCATGAACTGGCGCCGTCCCTGTCGCGGCTGCCCGACCGGACGACCTACTGCTGGCAGCAGTATCAATACGCGCTGCACGTGGCCGCGACCAAGAACACGGGCGAGGTGCAGCAGCCGCCCGACGGCCTGCCCGACTGGATCCGCACCCGGCAGCATCGTGGCTGAGCTCGTCGTCCAGCGCAGCTTCGGCGGGGGCGAGCTCGCGCCCGCGATCGCGGCGCGCGCGGATCTGGCCGCCTACACGACCGGCCTGCGCGTCTGCCGCAACATGATCGTGCTGCGCGCGGGCGGGGTCGCGAGCCGGCCCGGCTTCCGCTTCGTCGCCGCGTGCAAGACGAACGACCCCGCCGTGCAGCTCCTGCGCTACGTCTCGGAGCAGATTGGCGAGAGCGTGCTCATCGAGGCGGGCGTGGGCTACCTGCGCTTCTTTCAGGACGGGGCACCGGTCACCGTCAGCGGCGTGCCGGCGTGGGACAGCGGCACGAGTTACGTGGCGGGCGACCTGGTGACCAGCGGCGGGGTGACCTACTACGCCCGCGGGGCGAGCCTGGCGAGCGCGCCGCCCGGCGCGACGTGGTATGCCCTGACCGGGGACCTCTACGAAATTCCCTCGCCCTTCGGCGCGCACGGGCTCTTCAACTGGGTGCAGTCAGGGCGCGTCATCACGATGACCCACCCCGAGGAGCCGCCGCACGAACTCCACTTCCAGGCGCTCACGCGGTGGGTGATCCGGCCGGTCGTCACCGAGCCGTCGATTGCCGCCCCGACCGGGGTGAGCGGGACGGCGGGGGCGGCCGGCACGCGCACCTTTGCGTATCAGGTGACGGCGGCGGCGACGGAGACCTTCGAGGAGTCGCACCCGAGCGCGGTGGCGACGGTGCCGAGCGCGGCCGAGCCGACGCCCGACGCCCCGCACGACGTGACGTGGACGGCGGTGACCGGCGCCGCCGAGTATTACGTCTACGGCGACCCCTACGGCAACGCCGTCTACGGCTTTCTCGGCACGACCACCGCCACCACGTTTCACGACACCGGCTACGTGCCGGATTTCAGCGTGACCCCGCCGATCCCCCGGCCGCTCTTTACCGCGCCGAACGACTATCCGGCGCACGCCGCCTACTACCAGCAGCGGCGCTGGTTCGCCTACACGACCAACGCGCCCGACGGCATCTGGGCGAGCCGCATCGGCTTCCCGAGCAACTTCACCATCAGCTCGCCCCTGCAGGATGACGACGCGCTCACGCTGCGGCTGGCCGGCAACACGCACCACCCGGTGCGGCACCTGGTCGCGCTCAAGAGCCTGGTCGTGATGACCGACGGCGGCGAGTGGATGCTCGGCGACGGGGCGCAGCCGCTCACCCCCACCTACCTGCCGGCCGACCAGTTCGCCTACGTCGGCGTGCATGATAAACAGCCGGTGGTGGTGGGCAACACGATCCTCTACATCCAGGTGCGCGGGTCGGTGCTGCGCGAGATCCGCTTCGCGCAGCAGGTGGACGGGCTGGCCGGGCGCGACCTGACGCGCTTTGCGTCGCACCTGGTGGATGGGCACCGGCTCGCGCGCATCGACTACGCGCAGGTGCCGGACACCCTCGTCTGGGCCGCGCGCGGCGACGACACGCTGCTCGGGCTCACCTACATTCCCGAGGACGACCTCTGGGGCTGGCACCGCCACGACAGCGCGGGCGCGGCGTTTGACGACGTCTGCGTGGTGCCCGAGGACCTCGAGGACGGCGTCTACGTGATCGTGGCGCGCCCGGTGGGCGGGTCGCTCGTGCGCTACATCGAGCGGCTGGCCCCGCGCCCGCTCGACCCCGACGCCTGGGCCGAGGAGGCGGTGTGCGTCGATAGCAGCCTCAGTTACCACGGCACGCCGACCACCACCGTCAGCGGGCTCGACCATCTCGAGGGCGAGGTCGTGGCGGTCGTGGCCGACGGGGCGGTGGTGTTCAACGGCGACCCGGACGCGGCGGCGGCGGCCGGGTTCACGGTCACGGGCGGCACGATCACCATCCCTACGGCGGCCAGCGACATCCATGTCGGGCTGCGCTATGTCCCCGAGGTCGAAACGCTCGACCTGGACGTGGCCGGGGCGAGCGTGCGCGGGGCGCAGAAGCGCGTGCAAGGGTTGCATGTGCTGCTTGAGAACTCCGCGCGCACGTTCCTGGCGGGGCCGGATGCCGACCATCTGCTGCCGTTCCACGTGAAGCCCTACGACCCGACGGATGTCGTCTTCACCGGGCAGGTCGAGATGGCCACGCAGGGCACCTTTACGAAACTGGGGCGCGTGCGGATCCGGCAGCCGGACCCGCTGCCGCTGACCATTCTCGGCGTGCTGCCGCTGATTGACCTGGGAGGCTGAGGCGATGGGCTTTCTCACGGGATTGGTGGTCACCGCCCTCGGCGTCCAGGCCGCGAGCTCACTCTACGGCGCCCACAGCGCCGCGAAGGCGGCCGAGGCACAGGGCAAGGCGGCGCGCCGGGCCGCGCTCGCCTCGGCCGAGCTCGCCGAGTACAACGCGGCGGTCGCCGACGTGCAGGCGCGGGATGCCGTGGCGCGCGGGGCGATCGAGGAACAGCAGTTCCGGCGCGACCTGGACGTGCTCATCGGCGCGCAGCGCGCCGGCTACGCCGCCGGCAACATCGACGTCGGCTACGGCTCGGCGGTCGATGTGCAGGCCGACGCGGCGTTTCTCGGCGAGCTCGACGCGCTCACCATCCGCACCAATGCGGCGCGGGAAGCGTGGGGCTACCAGGTCGAGGCGGTGGACCTGCGGCGGCGCGCGGTCTTGGCGCGGCGGGAAGGGGTGCTGCTCGAGCAGGCGGGCCGGGCCGAGGCGCACGGCTACCGCGTGGGCGGCGCTCTCAGCGCCGCCGGCACGATTGCGGGCGGCACCGCGAGCCTGCTGCAGGCGCGCTACGGGTTCAACCAGGGCACGCGCCGGCCGGGGGGCGTGCTGGAGCGGGTCACCACGCCGCGCGGCGGCCCCTATGCACCGCGAGGAGCCTACGCCTGATGCCGACCGTCCAGAAATACGGGAGCCGCCGCGTCCAGCCGACCGGGCTGCCCGCGGCCCGGCTCACCACGCCGAGCGAGACCGAGATTTCGGCCGGCGGCGGCCTCGCCCGCGCGCGGGGCCGCGCGGCCGTGCGCATCGCGGAGAGCGTCGAGCAGGTCGCGGCGCCGTTCCTCTCGATGAGCCTCGAGGAGATCGCGCGCCAGAAAGCGGCCGAGCGCAAGGCGGCCGACGAGACCGCGCTCCTCAAAGCCTCCAACCAGATCAGCACCTGGAAGAACAAGCGCCTCTTCGACCCCGAGACCGGCGCCTTCGCGCAGAAGGGCGAGGCGGCCTTCCCGCTCCCCGAGCAACTGCACGCCGAATACGACCAGGTCACCAGCGCCATTGCCACCACGATGAAGACCCCCGAGCAGCAGCTGGCCTTCCAGAAGCTGCAGGCGCAGGAGTGGCAGTCGATCGACCTGCAGGTGCGCCGGCATGTCTTTGGCGAGATGCAGACGTTTCGCGAGAACGAGCTCAATGCGTTCGTCGCGCAAAAGACCGACTTCGCTATCCGCAGCGCGGACGATCCCAAGCTCGTCGCGGACAATCTGCAGGCGGCGATCGTGGCGGTGCAGACGCACGGCCCCACGCTCGGGAAGGGGAAGGAGGCGATCGCGCAGCAGGTGCGGGCGATTGAATCGGACGTGCATAAAGGCGTGGTCGAGCAGTTGCTGGCCGTGGGCAAGACCACGCAGGCCGAGCAGTATTTCGCGCTGACGCGCGAGGCGATTGCCGGCGACAAGGTCGATGACGTCCAGCGGGCGGTCAACGAAGGCTCGTTGCGCGCGGAAGCGCAGCGCGAGACCGCGCGCATTCTGAAAGAAGGTGGGACCTTCAAGGAGCAGCGCGACAAGGCCAAGAGCCTGCGGCCGGCGATCCAGGACGATGTGCTCGCCCGCCTTGAACACGAACAGGTGATTGCGGAGCGTGACCAGCGCGAGACGGAGGCGCGCACGCTACGCGGCGCCTACGACATCATCGACCGCACGCACACCGTGGCGTCGATTCCGCCGAGCGTGTGGAAGGAGTTCGACGGGCCGCAGCGGGCGGCGCTCCACAGTTATGCGGACGCGCTCGCGGCCGGCACGCCAGTCAAAACGGACCTGCCGACCTACTACGCCTACATGCAGCAGGCGGCCAGTGACCCGCAGGCGTTTGTCAAGCGGAATCTGCTCACAGATCGGCACCGCCTGAGCGAGAGTGATTTCCAGGAACTGTCGCGCCTGCAGTTCTCGATACGGACGGCCAAGACACCGGAACCGCGCGAACTCGAGGGTTTCCGCACCAAGACCCAGATTATCGACGACACCCTCGCGCAATACGGCATCGATCCGAAGGCCAAGCCGGAGAGCGACGAAGGGCGAGCCATCGCGCAGTTGCGGCGCATGGTGGACCAGCGCGTCGCGGCGGCGCAGAGCGATGGGCAGAAGGTCAGCAACACCGAGATCCAGACGATGCTCGATGACCTGCTCAGCCAGTCGGTGACCGTGCCCGGTTCGTGGTGGAACATCTTCCCCGGCGGCAAGCCCTTCTTCGATCAGCAGAAGCGGTTGCTCGACGTCACGATCAACGACCTGACCGCCGAGCAGCGGGCGACCTACGAGCAGGTGCTGCGCGACACCGGGCGCCCGGTGAGTGACGCGGCGATCCTCGACCTGCACCTGGAAACCGAGATCAAGCGGCGCACGAAGACGCGCACGCCGCCGAAGCCGCCGCTGATGCCCTCGCACTGAGCACGCACATGCCGGGCAATCTCTACGACGAGGCGCTCGAGACGTTGCAGGACCGGCCCGCGCAGGGGCCGACCCCGCCCTCGCCCGCCGCCGCCCCGCGCGTGCCCCTGCCGGACCTCTACGAGGAGGCGCGGCGCGTCGTCGAGAGCCGGGCCGAGACGCAGGGGACGCGCCTGCGCCGGTCATTCCTGCAGAGTGCCGACGTGTCGCCCGAGCGCGCGGCCGAGGCGCGGCGCCTGTCGCTGCAGATCGGCGTCCCCCCCGCCGTGCTGCTGCGCAACTGGGACCTCTACACACAGCGGCAGGCGGTGGAGGGCCAGCCCTACGGGGCGATGCAGACGCAGACGCCGAAGACCGCCGCGTGGCTGGAGGACACCGGCAACGCGGCGGTCGCCAAAGACGACCTCGAATCGCTTGGGGCGCTGGAGTGGCTGCTCACGGCCCCGCAGCGGGCGTTCGCGCGCGGGGTGGCGCAAGTCCAGTATGCACAGGTGGCGTATGCGAGCCTGTTCCGGCCGTTGACCCAAGCCGAACGCGATCTGGCCTCGATCCTCAAACAGGACATGACCGCAGGCGGTGCCCTTGGGGCCGGTGAGTCCTGGTTCCGCAAGGCGGTGACCGGGGCCGCCGGGCAACTGCCCATTCTGTTCGGGGCGGGCCTCGCCGGCCTCAAATACGGCATTCCGGCGGCGGTGACGGCCGGGACGGGCGCGGCGCTCGCGGGGCCACTGGCCCCGGTGACCGTGCCGGTCGCGTTCAGTGCGGGCATGACGGCCGGCACGACCGTCGGCGCGGGCGAGTTCAGTTATCAACTGGAGAGTACCCTCGCCTACGACGAGTATCTGCAGTTCACCGATGACCTCGGACAACCGCTCGACCCGGACGTCGCGAAGGCGGCGGCGCTGGCGAGCGGAATCCTCAACGGCGGGTTGGAAGTCGTCGGTCTCGAGGTGCTCGTCGAGTCGATTCCCGGCGGCAAGCGCCTGCTCGGGATGATGTCGCGCAACGCCATCAAGCAGGCGCTGCGCAGCGCGACCGTGCGCACCGCTCTCAAAGAGGCGATGGTGAGCTTCGGCAAGACGCTCACCGCCGAAACGGCCGTCGAGGTGGGGCAGCGGGCCGTGGCCATCCTGAGCGGGGAAGTGGGGAAACAGGTCAGCGGACAGGCCATTCCCGCCAAGACGCCGACGGAAGTCGCCTCAGACCTCTACGAGGAGGCCGTGGGGGCGCTGCAGGCGTTTCTGCTCATCGCCGCCCCCGGCCCGACCCTGCAGGCCACGCTCGGGGTGCGCGAAGCCCGCCGCGCCCAGCAGAACGTCGCGTTTTTCGAGGCGCTCGGCCAGGGGGTCGCCAACAGTAAAACCGCGCAGCGGGCGCCGGAGGCGCTGCAGGACCTGCTCACGACGGTGACCGAGGACGGCCCCATTCCCGACGTCTACATGCCGGTCGGGCCGTGGGTCGCCTACTGGCAGGAGCAGGGGCAGGACCCGGACCAGGTCGCGGCCGAGGTGACCGGCATCCCCAACGCCCTGGCGCAGGCCGTGGAGACGAGCGGTGACCTGCGCATTCCGACCGCCGCCTATGCCGCCCGGCTCGCCGGCACGCCCCACAACGCGGCGCTCGCGCCGCAACTGCGGCTTGGGCCGAACGAGCTCAACGCCGTCGAAGCGCAGGCGGTGCTCGCGGCGATGGCCGAGCAGCAGGCGGCGCTGGAAGCCGCCGCTACCCAGGTGGCCGAGCCCGTCGCGCCCACCCCCGCCGAGCAGCTCCGCGCGCAGGTGACCGCGCAACTGGAAGCCGCGCAGGTCCCGCGTGCCACCGCTGAACGCTACGCGGCCTTGGTCGAGGCCGGCTTCGGGTCGCTGGCCGAACGCGCCGCCCTCGCCGGGATCGACCCGCTCACGCTCTTCCGCGAGTATGGGATTGCGATTGAGCGCACGACCGAAGCGCGAGCCGAGCAGCCCCCCTCAGCCCCGCCGGCGGCGCCTGGCGCGGCCCCGATCACGCCGGCCGGGGTGGTCCCACCCCCCGCCGTGACGCTGCCCGTAGAGGGCGCAGCGGCCCCGGTGGTGACGTTCGGGGGGATGGACCTGCTCAGCGACATCGAGCTCGAGGCGATGCTCGACAGTGCGAACCCGGAGAACGTCGCGGCGGCGGTGGCCGAAGTGCGACGGCGGCACGCCGCCATCACCGCTCCTGCGCAGACGGTGGTCTACGATGCCGCCGGCCAGCGGCGCGTGCTGCCGCCGGAGCAGGCCGCCACCTACCGCGCCCAGGATGGCGAGACGGTCGTGGCCGAAACGCGCACCGGCCTGCGCGTGGTCGAGGACCGCGGGGGCCGTTTACCCTTGACGCCGCCCGCTGCCGTCGCAGAGACTGCCGCTGGTGCCACCCAACCCGGAGCCGTCGCCGTCGAACCCGGAGCCGCTGGCGCCGTCGCCCCAGCCGGCGCTGCCGAGGCGGTGGCCGGCCCTGCGGCCGGGCCGGTCCTTTCCGACCGTGCTCGCGAACTCGTTGACGCTTATGCGGGCGGGGGTGCCGAAGGGGCAGGCGCTGGCGCTGGCGCTGCAGTTCGCCGGCTACCGGCCCCCGGCGACTATCCCCTCGTCGCCTTCGAGCCCGCCGACCCCGACGCCGACGCCGCCCGCCTCACCCCCGGCGTCCGACGCGAACTGACCCGCATCGCCGACGAGCTCCGCGAGCTGCCCTTCATCCAGCGCGTCTGGTCCTGGCTCGGCGCGGGGGAACGCAAGACGGGCACGGCGGCGGGCGGCGCGGCCGACATCATCGGGGGGGCGCCGGGGGCGCCGGTCTACGACGACGTGCTCCAGTTCAGCCCGCTCAACAAAGGCGCGAAAGGCGCGCTCGCCCGGCAGGTGCGCGGCACGCGCGCGCAGGTGGAGACCGCCGTGCGGCGCACGCTCGAGACCGGCCGCATCAGCAGCAACCTGGCCGAAGGCGCCGTGCGCGTGGCCGAGCACCGCGAGGCGGGCGACTACGCGGACCTCTCGCCGCCGTCCCTGCCGCCGTCGTGGGGTGAGGTCGCGGATGAACAGTTCACCGACGACCTGCGCGCAGCGATCGATGCGGAACTCGACGCGGGGGCGCTCGAGATTCCCGACGAGGAGTTGTCGGCGGCGCAACTGGAGGCGGAGGCGACCGACGAGGACATCCGCTTCGACGTGTCGGAGTTCGGGCAGAGCCTGATCGACCTGCTGCAGATGGCCGGTGGGATGGACCCCGGTGCCGCTGCGCTCGCCACCATCCGGCAGCACGGCTACGACATCGAAACCTACAACGAGCAGACGGGCGTCTGGGAACTGACCGATACGCGCGTCTCCGATGACACACGCAGTCGGGGCGGGGCGATCGGGCGTCGCGCCGTCCCTGCCCCGGTGACCGCGGCGCTCCAGATGCTCAACCACCTGCCGGTCGAGACGGTCATCGCGCTGATCAATGCCCCGCCGATGGCGGACATCCTGCCGACCGGGGAAGTGCAGCCGCGCCTGCCGGGGGCCGAAGCGGTGCGCGAGCAGGAGGTGCCCACGCCGACCCTCGAGGAGGTGGAGGCCCGCAAGCAACGGCTCCACGATGAGATCGAGGACCTGGACCATGAGCTCGGGCATCCCTTCGGGGACCGCGATGACTTCTCCTCGCTGATGCACACGGCGCTGGAAGACGTGAGCGAAGCGGATCTGCGGGCGGCGCTGGAGGATCTCGAAGCGTTGCGGCGTGACCGGCTCCGTGCCCTGATACCGGAGGCGAGGCCGGTGGTCATGGGGGAGGAGGCAGAAGAGGAGGAAGGCGGCTTCCAGGGCACGCTCTTCCAGGAGACCGAGGGTCTGGTCACGCCCCCCGTCGCCCCGCTGGCCCCGGCTACGGTCGCGGCGCTGCCGCCGCTCGACCCCGCGCTCGCGCCGGTCGTCGAGGCGGTCACGCTGCAGGCGCTGGTGCCGCAGGTGCAGGCGGCGATGGCCGCCAGCCCCACCGGGCGCCTCCGGCTGCGTCCGCTCAAGGAGTTCCTGCAGGCCACGGTGCGCGCGGCCTTGGAGCGCAGCGGGCTGCAGGGACCGCTGGACGCGGCGCGCGCCGAGGTGCAGGCGTTCCTGACGCATGTGATGACGCGCGAGGTGGCCGCGGCGCTGGCGCAGGCGCAGAGCGCGGTCGGCTGGTATCACCGCAAGGTCTATCAGGCGCGCGCCGTGATGAGCCTGCCGTTCCCTGAACTGGCGCGGGACCGCAATGCCTGGTTCGCGTTCAGTTACGCGCTGGCCGTCACCAGCAACGGCCTCGAGGCCGCCAAGCGCAACTTCGAACTCGCGACCATCGCCTACGAGCACTACCGCCGCACAGGTCTGATGCCGACGAATATCGGCGAGGGCACGGCCAAGGCGCAGATCGACGAACAGCTCGCGCGGTTCAACACGCTGAAGGCCGAGTGGGGCCTCGACGCCTTCCGCACCTTCATGGTCACCAAGACCACGGTCAGTGCGATCAAGAAGCTGGGCTTCAACGTGTCCGGCGAGCGGGCCACGCAGGAGGTCTACGGCGCTGCGATGCTCGGCGCGAAGATCGGCAACGGGTTCTTCATGAACCTCAACGGCGTCTACAGTCAGCTCACGATGGACCGCTGGTATGTGCGCGCCTGGCAGCGATGGCTCGGTCGGCTCATTGAGGCGCGTCCCGAGGTCGTCGCCAAGAACCGCGTCGAAGTTCAGCAGGCGCTGGCCGCGCTGACGCCGGAGGCTCGCGCGGCGTGGAGCGCCCTCATCAAGATGCCGCTGCAGGACGCCACCTATACCTACACGGACGCGGAGCTGGACACCATCGCGGCGGCGATTGGCAAGGTCAGCGAGCGCGCCGACAAGCGGGCGCAGATGAACGCGACGCCCGAGGGCGTCTGGTTGCGCAAGAAGGGCAACACGCTCGACACGAATCTGGCGGGCGAGCGCGAAGGGCCGAAGAACCCGGAGGAGCGCGCCCAGATGCGGGTCGTCACGGCGGCCTCGCTGGCGGCGCTGCGCGCGGGCGGGTATACTGATCTCACCATCGCCGATGAGCAGGCGGTGCTGTGGTATCCGGAAAAGCGGCTGTATAAAGCCGCGAGTGACCAAGAGGAGGTCGGGAGTGGCTACCAGGACGGCGAAGCGCCAGACTACGCCAACGCCGCCGTCGCCGTCGTCCGCGACCGCGGGTTCGACGAGCGATCCATCGCGCGCGCCCTTGCCGCCGGACGACGACGCGCTGCGGACACGGCCCGACGTGCAGCAGCAGCACAACCAGTTGGAGGAGGAGCGGCTGGCGCTGGAGAAACTGGGACTGCCGCCCTTCCCCGAGGAGTTCGACGAGTAACGCTGCGCCAGGTCGGCCGGCGCGGCGCCATCACCATCGGCCCCAACCGCCAGATCACGATCCGCCTGTTCGAGAAGGCGAACCTCTCCACGTTCCTGCACGAAGGATGGCACCTGTTTTTTGAAGTGTTCGGCGACCTCGTCGATCGTATCAATCAGCTCGACCCCGCCACGCTCACCGACACGCAGCGGCGGATGCTCGCCGACTACGACATCCTCCTCAAACGGCTGGGCGTGGCGAACCGCCGCGAGATCCGCCGCGAGCACCACGAGCTCGTCGCGCGCATGGGCGAGGCGTATCTCATGGAAGGCAAGGCACCATCCATCGAGTTGCGTCCCGTCTTCGCGCGGTTCCGCGCCTGGTTCCTTGGTATCTATCGCACCCTGCGCCGGCTGAACGCGCCGCTGACCGACGAGGTGCGCGGCGTCTTCGACCGCATGCTGGCGAGCGATGCCGCGATCGCGCAGGCCGAAGCGCAGGGCCGCCTCGAGCCGCTCTTCCTCACCGCCGAGCAGGCGCAGATGTCGCCGGACCGCTTCGCGCTCTACACCGAGGCGGTGGCCGGCGCGGGGCAGCGCGCGCGCGCCGAACTCGACACGAAACTCGCCGCCGAGGTCGCCCGTGAACAGACGGCGGTGTGGAAGGCGCAGCGCGAGGACGTGCGCGCCCAGGTCGAGGCGGTCGTCCACAAACAACCCGTCTATCAGGCGCTCGCGGCCATGCGCCGCGGCACCGCGCCCGACGGCACGCCGCTCGAGGCGGACCAGCCGCCGACCCCGCTGCGGCTGTCGCGCCGCCTCATCGCGGAGCGCTACGGCGAGGCGCGATTGAAGACCCTGCCGCCCTTTATCTCCGTCAAGCAGGACGGGCTTGACCCCGATGCGGTCGCGGCGCTGTTCGGGTTCAGCAGCGGCGACGACCTGCTGACGGCGGTCGCGGTGGCGCCGCCGATGACGACCGTCATTGAGCAGGAGACCGACCGGCGCATGCTGCAGTCGCACGGCTCCATCCTGCTCGACGGGACGCTGATGGAGCAGGCGCAGGCGGCCTCGGCCAACGAGGAGCGCGAGACGGTGCTGCGCGCCGAGCTCCGCGCCTTGTTGGACCTCCAACGAACGACACAGCCCTTCGTGCGGGCGGAGCAGCGCACCGCCGCCGAGCAACGCCGCCAGGCCGAGCGCGAGCGCGCCTACGAGCGGCGCTGGTTCGAGGCGGAAGCCAAGCTCCGCATCGCCATTGCCGAAGGGCGCAAGCAGGTGGAGATCGACCGGCTCGAGGACGAGGTGGATCGGCTCCATGCTTTGGCGCGCGGCGGCCCCGCCGCCATCCGCCGGCAGCTCCCGACCCGCCAGCAGGTGCAGACCTTCGTCACCGAGCGCATCGCCAAGACGCGCGTGCGCGACCTGAGGCCGAGCGCCTTCTGGGCGACCGCGCGCCGGGCGGCGCAGGAAGCGGTGACCGCTGCCGCGCGCCAGGACTTCACCGCCGCCGCCGATGCCAAGCGCACCGAGATCGTCAACCTCGCGCTCTACCGCGAGGCGATGCGGGCGCAGGCAGACGTGGACCGCCGGGTGACACGCGCCCGCGAGCTCGGGAAGCCGGCGACGCGCAAGCGGCTCGGGTTTGCGGGCCAGAATTATCTGGACCAGGTGGACGGCATCCTCGATCGCTACGAGTTTGCCGCCGTGCCCTTGTATGTGCTCGAGCGGCGCGCGGCGATGGCGGACTTCATCGCGGGGCTGCAGGGCGAAGGGTTGCCGGTGGAGCTGCCGGCGGAAGTGGTCAACGATGCCCGCCGCATCAACTACAAATCGGTGACGGTGGAGGAGCTCGTCGGCGTGACCGACGGCCTTGAACAGATCCTCCACTTGGCGCGGCTGCAGACGCGCCTGCTGAAGGAGGCGCAGCAGCGTACGCTCGACGAGCAGGCGCAGCGGATGGCCGACTCGATCCGCGAGCACGCGCGCGGCGTGCGCAAACCGCCGGCCCGTGACCGGCGCCCGACCGAAGAGCGGCGGCGCGCGATCGGGGACACCTTCGGCAGTCACCGCACGTTGTCCTTCATCCTGAACGAGATGGACGGGTTTGAGGATGGCGGCCCCATGTGGGAGGCGATCATGGTGCCGCTCAACGAGGCCGGCGCGCAGAAGGCGGAGCGCAATGCGCTGGCCAGCCGTGCGCTCGCCGCGATCGTCGAGCGCGCCTTTCCCCGGTCGGCCAAAAACAAGCTCTATGACAAGCAGTTGATTCCGGCAATCGGGCAGTCGCTCTCCTACATGGAACGCCTGATGGTGGCACTCAACTGGGGCAACGAGGGCAACCGCGAACGGATCCGCCGCTACGAGAAATGGACCGACCAGCAGGTGCAGGCGATTCTCGACACGCTCAGCGCATCCGACCTCGAGTTCGTGCAGGCGGTCTGGGACTACTACGAGACCTACTGGCCGGAGATTGTCGCGAAGCAGCAGCGCGTCACGGGCCTGGCCCCGGCGAAAGTGCAGCCGGTCGGGTTCACCGCCGCCGGAGGGACGGTGCGCGGCGGCTATCATCCGCTCGCCTACGACGACCGCGTGAGTGCGCGCGCGCAGGTCGATCAGGAACTCACCAGCGCGACCCTCGCCCGCCACGCCGCCTACGTCCACGCCACGACGAATCGTGGCCACGTCGAGGCGCGCGTCGCCAGCGTCAATCGTCCCGTGCGCCGCGATTTCGGCGTCATCTTTGAGCACGTCACGCGCGTGATCCACGACCTGACGCACCACGAGGCACTGATTGATGTCGGCCGACTCCTGGGCCACCGCGCCGTGCAGGAGGCGATCTACGAGGTGTATGGGGACCAGGCTTACAAGCGCATCCGCAACACGATCCGCGATGTCGCCTTCGACGAGGTGCCGGCCCAGAACGGGGTCGAGCGCGCGTTCAATCACGTCCGCGTCGGCTCGACGCTCTCCGCGCTGGGATGGTATGTCCAGTCCGCGTTCATCCAACTCGCCGGGCTGGCCAACGCGGCGGTGCGCATCGGGCCGCGCTGGGTGGTCGCGGGCCTGGTGCGCTGGCTGCGGAGCCCGACCACGATGGTCGAAACCGTCCGCTGGATTTACGACCGCAGCGTGACGATGCGCACGCGCGGCTATACGCAGCAGCGCGAGATCAACGAGATCCGCGCCACGATCAACTGGTCCACGGGCAAGTTTGCGCCGTGGATGGACGAGATCCTCGCCAAGGCGACCGCAGATGTCGTGACACGGCAGGGCATCCTAGACAGTTATTTCTGGATGATCCAGCAGATGCAGCGCATCGTGGACGTGATCACCTGGCTGGGCGCGTATGAGAAGGCGATGGCCGCCGGGGAGGCGGACCCGGCGCGCGTCATCCAGCTCGCCGACCAGGCGGTCCTCGATTCGCAGGGCGCCGGGCAAATCAAGGACCTGGCGGAGGTGCGGCGCGGCGGGCCGATGCTCAAGCTGTGGACGAACTTCTACACGGGCGGCAGTATCACCTACAACCAGACGGTGCAAGCGACCAAGCGCGCGCGCTTCAATCAGCCCGGCTCGATGGGGCGGTTGCTGTCCGACTACATGATGCTGTTCATCATGCCGGCGGCGGCCATCTACGCCATTCGGGCCATGCTGCGGCCGGGGGAGGCGGACGACGACGATGCGGTCGCGTGGGCGATCGCGATGGAATCGCTGTCGCTCCTGTTTGGGACGATGGTCGGCCTGCGCGAGCTCAGCAGCTCGGTCCAGGGCTACGCCGGCTATGACGGCCCCGCCGGGGCGAATGCGTTTGCGGCGATGGGCCGCCTCGTGCGGCAGGTGCAGCAGGGGGAAGTGGACCCGGCGCTCTGGAAGGCGCTGGCCGATGTCGGCGGGCCGATCCTGCACTTCCCCGTGAATCAGACGGTGCGGACCATGCAGGGCATCATGGCCCTGGCCGAGGGGACGACCCGGAACCCGGTGGCCGTGGTCAGCGGCCCGCCGAAGGACGAGGACTAAGGGCGATGGCGGTTGCCGTCACGCCACCAGCGGTGGAGCCAGCCGGGTGCCCACGGTTCATGCGCCCAGACCGGCATCTGGCCGAGGAGCATGACGACACCGCAGGCGAGCAGCACCCAGAGCGCCCAGGCTCCCGGCGCGAACGCCGGGGCGGTCACCAGGATCCCAAGGGCCACCAGGTAGGCCACGGCGGACAGGAACCCGAGCACCTCACTGACGGGGGAGGCAAAGACGAGCCAGTGCAGACAGCGGGACACGAACTGGGACATACAGGGACTCCAGCCGTCAGTGTAGCTGAGCTGTCAAGAGGGCCGGCATGAGGACGCGCAATCATCGCATCACGACGCAGGTGGACTGGCCGGGCCGCACCCAGGCCAACCATCCCGTGGCGCTCGAGGGGCCGGAGGGGCCGACCGGTCCTACGGGGCCGCCCGGCGCCGATGGCGCGGACGGGGCGACTGGCCCGGAAGGCCCGATGGGGGCGACCGGGGCCACCGGCCCGACGGGCGCCACGGGGCCTGCGGGCGCGACGGGGCCGGCTGGCGCCACCGGGCCGACCGGCGCGACCGGCGCGGACGGCCCCATCGGCCCCACCGGCGCGACCGGCGCGACGGGGCCGGCCGGGGCGATGGGACCCGAAGGCCCGGCAGGGCCGGAAGGCCCGGCGGGGCCGGCCGGCACCTCCGTCACCATCGAGGGCAGTGTCCCCACCGAGGACGACCTCCCGGCGACCGGGACGCCGGGGGAGGGGTGGATTACCGCCGACACGGGGCATCTCTGGGTCTGGGACTCGGCGACCAGCAGCTGGGTCGATGTGGGGCTGATCCAGGGGCCGGCCGGGCCGGCTGGCCCGACGGGTCCCACCGGCCCGGAAGGGCCGATGGGGCCGGAAGGCCCGACCGGGGCGACCGGCGCGACCGGCGCTACCGGGGCGACGGGACCGGAGGGTCCCACGGGGGCGACCGGGCCGGCTGGCCCGACTGGCGCCACCGGGGCGACCGGAGCCACAGGGGCCACTGGGCCTGCGGGTCCGACTGGCCCTGAGGGGCCGATTGCCGCGCCCGATGCGCTCTACTGGGTCTCGACGCCGCACGCCGAGCTGACCGACGAGGTCGATCTCGGCGCGCTCGCCTCCGGGTACGTGAAGATCACCAGCAGCGCGGGGGTGGCGACCCCGAGCAGCGTGGCGACGATCCCGGCGGCCGATGGCGGCACGGGCGTCACCACTGGGCTGACGGTGCTCAATGCGAGTAACCTCACGTCAGGGACGGTGCCGGATGCCCGCTTCCCGGCGACGCTCCCCGCCGTCTCGGGCGCCAACCTCACGAACCTCAACGCCAGTGCGCTGAGCAGCGGCACCGTGCCCGACGCGCGGTTCCCGGCGACGCTCCCCGCCCTCAGCGGGGCGAATCTCACGAACCTCGACGCGAGCGACCTCGCCAGCGGCACGGTGCCCGATGCCCGGTTCCCCGCGACGCTCCCGGCCATCAGCGGGGCCAACCTCACCAACCTCGATGCGAGTGACCTCGCGAGTGGGACGGTCCCCGATGCGCGGTTTCCCGCGACGCTGCCGGCGCTGAGCGGGGCGAACCTGACCAACCTGGACGCCAGCGACCTCAGTAGCGGCACCGTCCCTGACGCCCGCCTCAGTGGCAACGTCGTCCTGACCACCGACGCCCGGCTCAGTGACGCCCGCACGCCCACGGCCCATGCGACCAGCCATCAGCCAGGCGGGAGTGATGCGATGGCGGTCGATGCCGCGGCGGCGACCGGCAGTCTCCGCACCTTGGGGACGAGTGCCACCAGCGCGTGCGCCGGCAACGACGGGCGCTTGTCGGATGCGCGCACCCCGACCGCGCACGCCAGCAGCCACGCCAGCGCGGGGAGCGACCCGGTGACCGTGACCGGGCTGGCGGGCTTTCCCGGCGGGACGACGACGTTCCTCCGGGCGGACGGCAGCTTTGCCACGCCACCCGGTGGGAGCGGCACGCCGGGCGGCTCGACCACCCAGGTGCAGTTCAACGACGCGGGCAGCTTCGGCGGCGACAGCGGGCTGACCTTCGACAAGACGACCGACCTGCTCTCGACCGGGCTGCTGCACGTGACCTCGCCCGGCAATCACGGGATCGGCCCCTCGCGGAACGCCGACTACGTCTTCTGGATGAATGGCACCTACAGCGGCGTGACGGGCAGTATCGCCTACGGCTTCTCGATGAGCACGACCCTGGCCCTGCCGGTCAACGCCTTCGCCGTCGGCATCAACGTGGCGCCGGGCTGGGTGCGGGCGGCGAGCGGCACCCATCCCATCACGGCCAGCCTCTTCGTCCAGCCGGGTTCGATCACCGGCAGCGGAGCCACGATCACCGACGCCAGCACGGTCTACATCAGCGGGGCACCGACCTGGGGCACCAGCAACTACGCCATCCACGTCGGGGCGGGCGAGACGCGCCTTGACGGAGTGCTCAATGTCACCTCCGCCGGCCCGCACGCGCTCGGCCCGAACCGCCACGCGGGCATCGGCGTCTGGGTCAGCGGCGACCTCACCGACGCTGGGGGCACCTCGCAGGCGTTGACCGTCACGACGACGCTGCATCCGGCGGTCAACGGCTCTGGCTTCGGCGTCAACATCCTGCCGACCTATGCGAAGGCGGCCAGTGGCACGCATCCGGTCTTTAGCTCGGTCTATCTGCAAGCCCTCGCGGTGACCGGCAGCGGGGCGACGCTCACCGAAGCCACGACACTCTACGTCAGCGGTGCCCCGACCGCCGGGACCAGCAACTACGCCATCCACGTCGCGGCGGGCACCACGCGCCTCGACGGGACGTTGCTCTTCGGCGCGGCGGGCAATATCCTGATCAACACGGCCGATGGCAGCGATACGCAGGCGCTGACGCTGTGTCCAGGCGGCGCCGCCAGCCAAAGTCGTGGGGCGGTACTCCAGTTGTACGGCAACGAGGGGGGGGCCGGCTGGTTGCAGCTATTTGCCGGCAACGTGGCCGGGTCCGCCATCGCCTTCTACCGGGCGGACGGCACGGCCAGCGTGTCGATGTCGGGCAGCGATGGGAGCCTGTCGCTGGTCTCCAGTGCCTCCAACGCCATCACCTGGAACAGCACGTATACCGATGGGGGCTACATCATCTACCAGAAGAGCGGCACGGCCAAGGGCTATATCGGCTCGGCCAGCCTGCTTGGCGCGGGCACGAACACCGATTTCGGGGTGCGGGCGGTCGGCAATTTGTATCTGCTGGCGGACGCCGATGGGGTGTTCGCGCCCAAGGTCTACAGCGGGACGACCGGCACGTCGCAGAATGTGGCCGTCGATACCACCGGCCAGCTCCGCCGCTCGACCTCGTCGCGCCGCTACAAGCAGGCGATCGAGCCGCTCGACGGCTGGCAGCACCTGCTGGCGCTGCAGCCGGTGTCTTTCGCGCACATCAACGACCACGGCGTGCGGCGGGTCGGCCTGATCGCCGAGGAGGTGGCCGCGGTCGATCCCCGCCTGGCGGTCTTCGGTGCCGATGGCCAGCCGGAGGAGGTCTGCTACACGCACCTCACCGCCCCGCTCCTCGCGGCCATCCAGGACCTGCACGCGCGGCTGGCCGCGCTCGAAAGGACGAGACCGTATGGCGCTGTCTGAATCCGCGCTGCAGATGACGCTCGCGCGCGACCCGAATTTCCTCACCCGCTTGAGCTATCTCTTGGTACAGCAAGCGAGAATCGTCAAGGACGAGGCGCTCGACACGCCGCAGCACCTCGCCCGCAGTAACTATGCGACCAGTGTCATCAACAACCCGACTGGCATGGCCCCGCCGGCCGCCATCATGGTGACCGGGGGGCCGAATCTCATCGGCACCGTCACCCTCGAAGACACCGGCCCGGCGACCTCCGCCACCGACGCGGCGATCCTGGCGCAGGTGGCCGCCTTCTGGACGGCCCTCAGTGGCGCGGACTCCCAGGTGCCGCCGCCATGACCGCCAACGGCGTCACCCCACTCGACCCGCTCGACTACTGGCGGCTGCGCGCCCTGACCGCGGATCTGGACGCCGCGCAGGCGCGGCTGGAGGCGCTGCGCACGCGCCGGCAGGCGCTCTGGGCGGCGCTCGCCGAGAAGTATCACCTGGAGGCGGCCGGCGCCTATGCCGCGCGCGACGAGGACTGCGCGCTGCTCGCGACGCCGCCCCCCTGACGGGAGGACCGCATGCTCGACCTGATTCTGCTCGTGTTCGCCTTCGTCTGTTTCGTCCTGGCGGCGGTCGGCGTGCCGGCGCCGCGGGTCAACCTGCTGGCCGTCGGGCTGGCGGCGTGGGTGCTGTCGCTGATCGTCTAGCGGCTGCGCTCCTCGAGCTGTTTGAGGCGGGCATCGAGGATGCCTTCGACGCGGTGCAGTTCCGCGCGCCAGAGATCGCGCATGTCGTCGAAGCGGGTGTTGAGCGCGGCGAACCCCTGCAGCATCCGCTGCTCGAGCGCCTCGCTGCGTTGGACCAAGGTGCGAGAGACGAACAGGACGAGGACGGTATTGGTGATGAGCGGCAGGGCGACGGCGAGAAACAGTTGCTCGTTCGTCATTCACTCCTCCGTGGGTTTCTTCACCTTGGCCGCCGCCTTCGCTGCCGCCCGCGCTTTGGCCCAGCGCACGCGCGCCGCGTAGCTCGCATAGGCGTGGCGCTCTTTGGGGGGAATGGCCTCGAGCACGGTGGCGGCGCGGGCCAGGCCGCCCTTCCGGCCGAGGCTGACGGCGGCGGGATTCTTCCGTTTCGGCATGATCCCAGTCTACCACACGCTACCGCTAGGGCAGGGCCACGGGGCCGGCCGAATCCGTGTCAGGCTGTGCAGATCGGGCTTGACAGTGCGCTACCGCTAGGGCATACTGGACCCATGACATCCAAACTGCGAACGATCCGCGCCACCGCTCGATACCGTGACCTCTGCGCGGAGTTGGCGCGCTACGACGATGGCACGGGCGACCTGGGCATCATCATCGCGCAGGCGCTCGTCGATGATCCGCAGGCCACGGCCACCGCCATCGCCGCCATCATTGATGAAGCACGCGCGGAGTGGGCACAGGAGAAACGGTAATCTCACAGACGCGCCGCGGCAGTGGATGGAACCCACCGCCGCAGCGCTGACACAGCCGCATCGAATGGAGGATGCCAGCCATGCTGTCGCCAAGCCTAACCCACTATGCCCCCTGGAATGAACACGATGGCGAGCGCGCCCGCTGCGGCGCGCGGGTCACCGACGACTTGAAGCACAGTCTGACGCCGACCTGCCCGGTGTGCGCGGCCTCGCTCGCGGCCGAGGAGCCGGCGGCGGCCGAGACGCCCGCGCCGTTGGCCGCCGAGCTGTTCGCGTTCGCCACCACGCTGAATTGTGTCTACGCGCACGCCGTGCAGCGCCAGGCGGTCGTCGCCAAGCAGCGCGCCCGGCTCGAGCGGTATCACGTCGAGTATGAGCGCTGGCTCGAGCACGCCGGCCCGAAGCCGTGCCGCGAGGTGTTTGAGGACGACATGGACGATCTGGCGGCGGAGCTCGCGGACTGTGATCGCCGGAGGCCGGCATGACCGTGCGCGAGCTGATCGATCTGCTGGCCGAGTATCCCGACGACACGCCGGTGTTCCACTGGCGCGGCGAGGACCTGCACGCGCGGCAGGTCACCGACATGGCGTATGACGACTGGGACCACGCGACGCGCGGGACCGACGCGGAGGGGGTGGCGTGGGAGACGCCGGCCGTGGGGCGCGGCGTCCACCTCGGGCGGCGGTGGTAATGGACTCGAAAGGAGACCACAGGGTCGCGCGGGAATCCTGTGGTCTTCTGGTGCGTCCGTGCCGGCCATGCCATGCCGCGCCAAGCCTGACCCCACCAGGCCAGACCTTACCGTACCGGCCATGCTGAGCCAGGGCACGCCATCTTGTCTGATCGACGGAAGGACGTGCAGGAGAGACAATAGCAGGGAAGCGGCGAGCGGGCGAGACGGACGCGAAAACGGCCCCAAAATGTTGCACCACGGTTGCACTGGGTCCGAGGGTCACGCAGAAATAGGCCGATGAATACAGGCGAATTACATCGCATGATCCAGCCCAACGAGTGCTCGACAGATGGCCGGCGATATGGCCTGATTCCATGAATTCCTAGGAAATCAGCCGATCCTGTCTGTCAGCATCCGTCGTCCCCCCGTAGCAACCCGCATGAATGTTGCACTGGCGTTGCACCACGGTTGCACACACAAATCAGGCCCATTTCCGCCCCGTCTGCAGGTCGAGGTCGATGCCCAGATACTCGGCCATCTGGTCGAGTGATCCCCAGTTGCCGAGTAGTTGGATCGTGCGGATGTCCACCTGGTGTTCCCGCAGCAGGCGCGTGGCCCCGCTGGCGCGCGTGGCGGTGTGCCAGACGATGCCGTCCCCTTTGAGACCCCACGGGAGACCGGCCCGCGTCGCGGCCGTGCGGAACTTCCGTCGCAGCAGGAAGCCAGGTCGCGTCGGTTCGTCATAGCGCGCGAACGTCGCGTGCCACTTCGGAAAGAAATAGCCGTCCGCTGTTTTCGGCATGCGCGCTCTCAGCACCTTGGCTGCACGTCGCTGCAAGACCGTCGGTCCCGTCAACGGCACGGCATAGGGACCGGTTTTGCTCTCGACGACGAGCCGGTCGCCGCGATGCTCGCTCCGGCGCAGGTCGATGAGATTGCGCTGCCGGAGCAGCGTGCCGACGCCGACCACATACAGATCATGCAGCTCTGGATCAGCGGCCTTCAGTGCCGTGAGCAACGCTGGTTCCTCCTGGGCAATGATCGTGCGCTTCGCTTTCATCTTGACATGCGTACGCTTGACGGTGATGAGCGGGTTGTACTCCAGGGTCTCGCCGACCGCCGTCTGGAGGATGGCCTTGGCGATGGCCAGCTCACGGCCGAGCGTGTTCTTGGAGACGCCATCCCGCTGCGTGCGCAACGTCACATACTCCTGCCAGCGTTGCGGCGTGATCGCCTCAAGCGGAGAGGTGCCGAAGCAGCGGCGGAGCGGGCGCAGTTTCCAGCGTTCCTGCTCCGCGCCCTTGTGCTGCGGCAGGACGTGGGTCTCATACCAGTCGGCCTGCTGGTCGAAGGTCACGGTCGGCGCCAGCGTGACGCGCGGCAGGTCCCACTGATCGCGCGCCTGGTCGCCCAGTGCCGCGTTGTAGATCGTTTCCGCGAGTTTCCAGTTCTCGGCGGTTTGTTTCGGCGTCGGGCCGGTCTTCAGGATCGGCGTGCAGAAGCGCTTGCCGCCCCGGCCGGGCATGCAGATCCAGAGATACTTCGACGTGGGGCGTGCGTAGGGACCAGCCATTGGGGACTCCGTGGGGCTCCGGGGGCAGGGGGCGGGACGCCGACGCGGGATCGTCTCAGGGCACCTTCGGTTTGTGCAGGAGCCGGAGTCGGCGGCGTTTGTCCAGGCGGGCCACCACGCGCAACTGCTCGCGGACCCAGGCCGGCTGGACCTCGATGGGGTCGGTCGCGTCGAAGCTCGCCCGGGACTCGGACGGCTCCGCGTGTGACGCGTCGAGGATCTCATCGAGGGACAAGCCGCCGATGCCGCGGGCGAGCGGATGCAGGCCGCCCATCTGCACGGACCGGGCCGGCAGTTCCTGCCGGATCCCGATCGCCAGCTCGCGGACGATCGGTGGCGACAGCAACGGCACGGTCAGCATGGACGGCGGCGGCACCCGCTCGGCGAGCAGTGCCTGCCGACGCACGCGCCGGAAGATGAACCGGAGCAATCGGGAGCCATCGTCGGACGCGCGACACTGACCTGGCATCGCTCGGAGTTGGTCGGCGAGGTATTCGATGTGCAGTTGGGCGTCATCGTTGAGAACCTCGATTTTTCGGATCAGGCGGCGTGGGATCATCGCTACTCCCTGTGTCCACCTCGGTGCGCAATGACTCCGCATGCGTCTTGATGTAGTGAAAGTTGGATAAGATGAACGTTTTTTGTTGCTGTGTCAACGCAGCCCAGCCGTCCAGCAACGGGAGGAACTGCGGATCGAGCAGCGCCGCGCCGGCCTCGGTCACTTCCTGCAGCGCCCAGATGCGGTTCTTGAGGGGCCGCGGGGCGTCGTGGTACCAGTTGCCGATCACGTAGTCCTCCTCCCACCAGTTCCGCACCCGCGGGTCGATCGTGTCATCACTCTCCAACCGTTTCATGCTGAGGCCCAGCGCCTCCGCAATGCGATGCACCCTTTCCGTCTGGGTCACTTTGGTCCCGGTTTCACAGCCGCGCACGGTCGCCACGGTCACATGCGCCTTGCGCGCCAGCGTCGTGCGGGACCAGTGCTTGGCGAGTCGGGCCTCCGCGATCTTTTTTCCGAGCGCCAGCAGCGCCTTGCGCGCTTTCGCTTTCGGCATCTCGGCATTGTTGGGGTCGCCGGGATCGGGGTCAACGCCAGGAGCCTCAGGCAACAACAAATGATCCCGGCGCACAGCAAAGAGATACCGCAGAACTTGACAATCCGCAAGCGGTCATAAATAATGACCGTCACGGTCAGAACACGAGCAATGGAACTCAAGAAATACCGGAGAATTGCTGGATTGACGCAACAAGCGTTAGCGACCAAGGCCGGCGTCGATGCCACGCTCATCTCGCGGTTGGAGCGCGGCGAGCGCCAGCGCGCCAGCTACGAAACGATCGTGCGGCTCGCCCGCGCCCTCAACCTGGCCCCGGAAGAACTGGTCGCGGTGCCCGGCGATCCGCCGCGCGAGGTCGCCTGATGAAACCGCGTCCCGTCCTGCTGCCCGTGGCGCGTGTCGCCCGTCCCCGCTGGACGCCGCCCCCGGCGCGGCCCGCGGCGCCCGCGATCGATCCCGCCGAGCGGGAGCGCCGCGCCCGGTGGCTGACGATGGCGGAGTGCGGCGACTACCTTCGCTACACCGACAGTCCCGACCCCGCGAATGCGGCCTGGTGCTGGCTCAAGCGCCACGACGTGCCGCATGTCAAGCGCGGCACCAGTGTGCTGGTCCGCGTGGGCGCGGTGGACGATGCCCTCGAGGCGCAGCGCAAGGACGTCGCGGGCCGCGCGCAGGCGCTGCTGCGGGGGCGGCGCTGACGATGGCCAACCGTGACCTGCCGCCCGGCGCGCTCGCCAAGCCCGCCAGGGGCACGACGCAGCAGGCCGCCCTGGCGCGGAGCGATGCCCGCCTCGCGCATGAACGCCGGCAGAAGGCGATCGTGCGGCGCCGGGACCCGCGCTGCCGCCGGCCGGGCTGCCCGCACTGCGCCCAGCATCATGGGCGGCTGCGGCTCGATTGCGCGCATCTGTCGGCGAAGGGCCTGGGCGGGGATCCGCAGGGCCGCGTGACGACGGCGGCGCAGATGATCCGGCTCGACCTGATCTCGCACGGTGAGCAGGAGCGCGGGCTGCTCATCATCGTGCCGCTCGATCCGCGGCGCGGCACGGCCGGGCCGTGCGAGTTCTATTGGAGCCCCAACGGATCGACCGGGGATGGGCACCTGGAAGGGATTGGGTGAGGAGATGAGTCGGCCTGAGGTGCGCTGTCCGTACTGCCAGCGATGGACCTGGAACACCGCTTGGTGCATCCATTGTTTCGCGTTCATCACCAGGCGGCGCTACCGGAGCGAACGGTAATGGGCGGGCAGTATGACGAGTGGCTCAGTCGCGAGCCGGACCCCGGCCGGGACCGGCTCCGGCTAAAGCCGGAAACGCTCTGGCACTGCCACGACTGCGGCGAGGACATCCTGCGCGGGGCGGTCAGCGTGATGACCGACGACGGCGCCTCGCGGATCTACTGCCGGTCATGCGGCGAGAGTCGTCGCGCGCAGGGCTGGCTGTTCGACAGCCGGTCGCTGGCCGTCCTGCGGCAGACGGCTTGACTATGCCCTAGCGCTAGGGCATACTGGAGGCATCATCAAGGAGACCCCATGCAGATCATCCGTGCCACCGAGTCCATCGTCGTCGAGCATCCCGTGACCCTGATTTTCGGCCAGCCCGGCATCGGCAAATCGACGCTGGGGTATTCCGCGCACGCCCCGCTGCTGCTGGATGTGGACCAGGGCGCGCACCGGGCGGCCAATCGCGGCGACACCCTGAAGGTGACGACCTGGGCGGAGATCGCCGAGCTCGCCGAGCAGCGCGCGGCGCTCGCGCCCTACCACACGGTGGTGGTCGATACCGTCGGGCGCCTGCTCGACCTGCTGGCGGCCGACATCATCGAGGCCAACCCGAAATACGCCCGCGACGGCGCGCTGACCCTGCAGGGCTTCGGGGTCTTGAAGACGCGCTTCCGGCTCTGGCTGACGCAGCTCCGGACCTGGGGCACCGACGTCGTGCTGCTCGCGCATCACCGCGAAGAGAAGGACGGCGACCTCACGGTCATGCGGCCCGACATCATCGGGGCGAGCTACGGCGAGGTGCTGAAGAGCGCGGACTTCGTCGGCTACTACGCGATGGTCGGCAAGCAGCGCGTCCTGGATTTCTCCCCGACCGACCGCTGGGTGGGCAAGAACCCGGCGCAGTGGAAGCCGGTCGTGGTGCCGGCGCTCGACAAGGCGACGACCGTGCTGGCGGGCCTGCTCGACCAGGGGCGCGCGGCGCTCGGGCAAATCAGCCAGGCCAGCGCGAAACAGGCCGAGGCGGTGGAGGCGTGGCGCCGGGCCATCGCCGGCTACACCACCGCAGAGGACTTCACGCGCGGGCGGACGGAACTGGAAGCCGCGCCCGAGATCGTCAAGGCGCAACTGCGCACCGGGTTCAAGGCGGCGGCTGACAAGCTCGGACTGACCTTCGACAAGGTGGCCAAGCAGTATGTCGCGCCCGTGCCGAAGGTGAACGCGGCGCCGGCCCCGGTCACGGCCGAGGAGATCGTCTGGTGACGCCGCTCCGCATCTCCGCGACGACGCTCGAGGCGTACCGGCTCTACGTCGAACAGGACTGGATGGAGGAAGCCGCGCTTATCCAGACCATCAAGCGGGAGGTGGTGCCGACCGAGGCCATGCGGCTCGGCACCGCCTTCCACAGCGTCCTGGAGGCGCCGGAGCAGTTCCGCGTCCCGTTCGGGTATTTGTGCGACGGCCTGCACTTCCCCGACGCCACGATGCGCGAGCCGCTCTCGCTCATCGACCCGCGCGGCACGTTTGAAGTCAAGAGCATGACGCTCATAGACGGCCACACGATCGTCGCGCGGGCCGATCAGATCGTCGGGAGTCATATCTACGAACACAAGACGACCACCGGCAGCTACGACGCGGACAAGTATCTCGACAGCTGTCAGTGGCGGGTCGAGGCGGCCCTCTTCCAGCCGGGGGCGATTACCTACCGCACGTTCCTGCTGGAGGAGCCGAAGGACCAGATTGTGGGGCTGCGGGGGATCGAACAACTGACGGTGTATCCCTATCCCGCGCTCCTGTCGGACGTGCGGGACCTGGTGCGGCGGTTTGTCGCGTATGTGACGCAGCGGGGGTTGACGAGTTACTTGGAGCGCGAGGGATCGGACGTGGACCTAGCAGCCTGACGAACTTGTGAGACGTAAGATGTCCGTCATGCTTCAGACGACACCGCGCTTTTTTGCCGTGCTCGGCAACCGGGATCACATCAAGGTGGACGGAGCGCGACGTCCCTTTCACGAGTTTCTCGATCGCCAACCGGATGGGTGGTTGTCCTCGTTGGTGTATGTCGGCGCCACCGTCTTTCCTGCAGATGACCGGCCCCGCATGTTGGATTGCGGGGCCTGGTCCTACAAACACGAACCGATTCCGGTCTGGAAACGCCAACCGTTACACAGCGAGCTGGCGGTCCAGGCGTATGCCCCGTATCTCCGCCTCGGGGACTTTGCGATTGCGCCGGACCACATGCTGATTGATGGCGTCGATGCCGAGGAACGGCAAGCCTACAACCTGCTCGCGGCAGAGACGTTTCTGCGGGCCGCGCCACCGACCTGCCGTCCGATGGCCGTGGTCCACGGGCGGGATGTGCCCGAACGCATCGTCATGGCCCGCCAGTTTGTGGATCTCGGGTATCAGGCGCTCGCCATTGGCGGCATCGCGGCGCGGGCGGCCCAACCGAAGGTGATTCGGGACATCGTGCAGAGCCTGCGTCAGGCGGTGCCGATGGTCTGGTTGCATGTGCTCGGGTTGTCCTCGCCGAAATATGCCGCCTGGTGGCAGGCCGTGGGCATCCAATCCTTTGACGGGTCCAGTCATTTCAAACAGGCGTTTACCGCAGGGACCTTCTACGTCCATGCCGGCGCGGGGCGTCTGGTCAAACATCAGGCCGGGCGACCAGGGACGGACGTGAGTCATCTGCCCGTGTGCCTGTGTGCGGCGTGTGATCAGCTGCGCGGCCTGGGGATTGACACCCGGCTCTATGGCAGCAATGAACACAACATGGGCCGCGCGGCCCATAACCTGAACCAACTGATGGCGGCGCACGAGGCCGTGTGGGCGGGAGCTCCCGACGTATGGTCGTTGTCGTGAGTGCGCGGGACCGCTGGGACTTGATCCTGTTGGCGTGCGGTGCCAAGAAGCAGACGTGTCCGGTCCCGGCCGGGGAGTTGTATACGGGTGCCTATTTTCAAGCCTGCCGCCAAGTCGCGCTCAATCTCCCGCATGACCAGATGCGGATCGTGTCGGCGCGACATGGCTTATTACGGTTGCAAGAGATGGTGGCCCCCTACGACCAACGCTTGGGACAACCAGGGGCGGTGACGAGCGCGGACCTCTATCAGCAGGCGGTGGCGCAGCAATTACTGGGCGCGCGGACGGTGTTGGTGTTGGGAGGGCAGGCGTATGTGGCCATCGTGCGATCCGTGTGGCCGCGGGTGGAGCATCCGCTCCACGGGGGGATCGGCCAGCAACTCGCCCAACTGCGCGCCTGGCGGGGACGCGGCGTGGCCCCCACGGATTTCGAGTGGCAATGAGTGACCCACGCGCGGCCTACTACCGGCAACGGTGGCAGCGGCGGCGGGCGCGCGGGCTCTGCCGCTATTGTCATCGACCGTCGGGGCGGTTTACCCGGTGTCTGCGGCATCGGCTCTGGTTTGCCGCCTACAAAACCGCGCAGCGGGCCAAGGCGCGCGCGGTGAACACCTGAGAGGGCGGGCATGGTGAAAGTGACCTTCGACTTCCGCACACCGACCTGGACGCGCTATGGCAACACGGTCCTGGTCGAGACGCGCGACGACGTGACGCTCCAGCATCCCGCCATTCGGGCGGTGAGTGGACCGGAGGCCGTCATCGAGATCACCGAGATCCGCGACGTGACCGCGGAGGAAGAGGCGCGCGACCGCACGTACACACAGCGGCTCGCGACCTACATCGAACGTGCGGCGGATGGTCGCGGCGCAGGCCGAGGATGGCTGTGACTGTGGCGATGAGGATGCGCCACGGCGCGAGCGCGTGACGTGGTCACGGTGCGCGAGCGCGTGCGGGACATCCAGACCGAGGTGCGGGACTCGGTCATCGGCCCCGAGCGCGCCCGCGTGCTGCTGTCGATGCTGGCGGGCCTCCTCGGGCACTGTTTCGAGGCGGTGCGGCTCGCCGATGCCGACTACGCGGCGGTGCTGCTGGGGTTCCTGGAATCGGGCGAACGGGTGCATCTCTCGCGCATGCGCGCGGAGCTGACGCCGGCATACCAGCGCAAGCGTGAGGCGAAAGACACGCGGGACCTGGTCGTGGAGTTGATGCGGTCGTTGAAGTATCTGCTGCGCGCGATGGAGAGCGATCCCGCGCGCGGCTGAGGCGGCGGAGGGCACGACATGGCGGGACGGTCGCTGACCGCGCTGTGGTGGTGGATCGACCGGTGGCGCAAGAGCACGGCGTATACCGATATGAGCCTGACGGAACAGGGCGCCTACCGGAACCTGCTGGATGAGGGCTGGCTGCGCGGGGGGCCGCTCCCGGCCGACGAGGAGGTGCTCGCCAAGGCATGCGGGGACCCGCGCGTCTGGCCCCAGGTGCGCAGCAAGATTCTCCCGCACTTCTACACGAGCCCGGAAGGCTGGCGGAACGCGACCCTCGAGGCGGTGCTGGCCGAATCGCAGCGGCGGGCCAGGAAGCAACGGCACTACTACCACGGCCACCGCGGTCACAAGTCCGGTAACAACCACGGTAACAAGCCCGGTAACACTTCAGGTAACAACGTCGGTAACAACCCAGGTAACAAGTCGCAGTCTCCGGATCCGTCTCCGGATCCGTCTCCGTCTCTGGATCCGGAACCGGCTGTACAAGTGCTGCAACGTGCTGGAGCTGTACCTGTAGTGGGTGCCGAGCCGAACCTCGGCTCGCCACCGGCGTCACCAGCGGTCCTCGACTTCGCCACCGTGGGTCCCGAGACGCGCTGGGCACTGACCGACGCGCATCTGGCGAGTTGGCGCGAGGCGTATCCGTCCCTCGACGTGGCGAGTGAATGCCGGCGCGCCAAGGCGTGGCTCGAGGCGCAGCCCGACCGGCGCAAGACGGCCCGCGGCATGCCGCGCTTCCTCGTGAGCTGGCTCAACCGCGCCATCGATCGGCGCGGCGCCCCGCTCCACGCCGGCCCACCGGCCCCCACCGTGGGCGCCATCAACGCCGCCTACGTCGCGCGGCGGCGGGGGCAGCAGTCATGACCCCGACCCTGCTCGAGCACGCCATCCCCGACCTGACGGCGGCGATCGCGTATCTCTTCACCGCCTACCGCAAGCCGCTCGATGATGCGACCGGCCTGGTCTACGAACACCAGCTCGCCGCCCTCCCGCTGCGCCTGGTGCGCGAGGCGGTGGTGCAGGCGCCCGACGCCCGGCCGTTCCTGCCGACCGTCGCCGAGCTCAAGGCGGACTGCGAAGCGTTGCGACTCCACGCACTCGCGGCGCTCGTCTGGCACCCGTGTGCGGGGTGCCGGGACCATCAACCGGGCTGGGCCACGGTCGTGGATGCGGCCGGGGTCGAGCGGCTGACGCGCTGCCGCTGCTGGACCCGTCACCAGCAGGCGGTCGTCAACACCGGCCTGCCGCTGGCGCCGCTGGTTGCGCTGCCGGCGGGACGCGAGCCGGAGGAGGCGACGCCGTGACCGGGAAACGGCTCTGCGCACAGCTGCTGGAGGTGGACGGCAGCCACCTGCTGCGCTGCGTGGCCGAGGCACTCGAGTCCTCGCCGTATTGCGCGGTGCATGCGAAGCAGCACGACGCCCGCGTCTGCGCGCAGCCGGAGGACCGGCGGGACAAGCCCGACGGGTTCCCCTGGACCGACGAGGTGGACGATGACGCCGTTTCACATTGACGGCCCGGCGCTCGTGAGCTTCAGCGGGGGCCGGACCTCCGGTTACATGCTGCGCCGGATCCTGGACGAGGGCCTGCAGCCGGACGTGCATGTCGTCTTTGCGGATACGGGGAAGGAACGCGCGGAAACCTATGCGTTTGTCGAGGCGTGTGCGCAGCAGTGGCAGGTCATCATCCACCACGTCGAACGGCCCGGCGGGTTTACGCAACTCATTACGGATCGATCCTGCCTGCCCAACCCGGTGCAGCGGTTCTGCACGCAAGAGTTGAAGATTCGTCCGATGCGCGACTGGATGCGTGCACGCGGGTATGACCACTGGACCAGCATCGTGGGGATCCGCGCCGATGAGCCGCGCCGTGTGGCCCGCCTGCGCGAAGCGACCGAGAGTCGGCACGAGCGATGGGACATCGCGCTCCCGCTGGCCGACGCCGGCATCACGGAAGCGGACGTCATGGCGTTCTGGGCAGCGCAGTCCTTCGATTTACACCTGCGCCAGTCTGAAGGGAATTGCGATCTGTGTTTTCTGAAAGGGTCGCGGAAGCGTCAACAGATTATGCGCGACCGACCGGATCTCGCCGTCTGGTGGATTGAACAGGAACGTCGGATGGGGGACGTCTTTCGTCGCGGGTCACCAAGCTATGCGGCGCTGGCGAGCCAAGGGGATTTGTTCACGGCGCGCGACGAGAGCCTGACCGAGTGTTATTGCCATGACTAACCGAGCGGCGACCCGCACCGGCCTCGCCTTTCCGCTGCTTTGCCGGGTGCAGGACCTGCCGGAGCCGGTCGCCGAATATGCCTTCCACCCGGAACGAAAATGGAGGTTTGATTTTTGCTGGGTCGAGGCCCGCGTCGCGCTCGAATGCAATGGCGGCGTGTGGACGGCTGGTCGCCATGTTCGTGCCCGCGGCTATCTGGGCGACCTCGCCAAACTGAATGAGGCGCAACTGTGCGGCTGGTTGGTGCTCCAAGTGGTGCCCGAGGCGCTCACCAGCGCAGTGACCTTCGACCTCGTGCGGCGGGCGCTGGCGCGGCGGGTGGCGACGGCATGACCAGCGTCCAGGTGCGGGCCTTCCTCGCCTGCCCGGTGCGCCGGGGGTGGCGCCGGGGGTGGCGCTGGCCGTGGCTCCCCTGGTGGCGGCGCCGCCATCCGTGGCGCCGGCCGGCGCTCACGGTCTCTTCTGCGTGGCTCGATGCCCACTTCCGCGCGACCGATGCGGGGCGGGAGTCGTGACCGTGCGCGATGCCCCGCTCCCGCGTCCGCCCCTGCCGCCGGCCGTGGTGCGCGTGCGCGAGGCGGCGGTGCGGCTCGGCGTGTCCCCGGCGGTGGTGCGCCGCTGGATCCAGACCGGCGTACTGGCCGGCGTCCGGATCCCGGCCGGGCACTACCGGGTGCGGGTCAGTAGTCTGCAGATGTTGGAACCGCAACCATCGGCCGGCGCGGTAGATCCCCCTGCGGGCATCCGCACCGACCGCCCACGCGCGCAGGATCGGCCGTCGTGACGGACGGGCGCTGGTGGCTGGCGGCCGCGATCACGTGGTGGGTGCTGGTCTGGTGTGTCTGGCACGTCAGCCGCTACAGCGCGGCGTGGCCGTGAGGGAGCAGGGCGTTGGACAACCATCTCGATCCACTCCGTATACGTGCGGAAGCGTTGTGGGAAGAATTAGGCGGCGATCTATGCATCTGCCAACGTCCGGACGTGCCTCACTGGTGCGAGAAGTGTCAAGGTCGGATCGAGCTAATCATGGCGGCATTCACGCGCGTGGACAGACAGCCTGACGACGACGGTCGCCCTACCGCAGCCACGGACTGAGGTGACCAGATGCCGCGCACACGCAAGACGGCGCTGGAGATCATGGGGGAGATTGGGCATCGCGTCTATGACCTGCGCCGGTATGACGAACACGACGTGATCACGGCGGTGGTGTTGCTCCGGACGGTGAACGGTCCCTTGTTCGACTGGCTGATGCAGATGCTCCTCGCCGGGAGTCTGATCGACGGGACGGCTCCAGCGGTCGGCGCGGTAGATCCCCATGCGCCTGATACGGGAACGCCGTCCCCGCGCGAGTGAGTGATGCGCGGCCTCTTCACGTATCTCACGCTCGGCCGCGCGGTCTACCGCCTGCTGCGGGAGCGCTTCCCCGAGGTGGACGACGTGCCGCTCGACGACGTGCTGGTGGTGGTCACCGAGCTCCTGACGACCCCGGCGACCCTGGACGAGGCGATGGTCTGCGCCGAGGTCGTGCCGGGGCACCTGGCCCCCACGCGCGCCGGGACGACCGACTACCGGCTGGTGGTGCGGCTGCCCCCGCCGGAGGGCGAGGCGTGACGCGCCGGCTGACCGTGGGGTCGCTCTTCTCGGGAATCGGCGGCTTCGATCTTGGCCTGCAGAGGGCCGGCTTCGAGATCACGTGGCAGGTCGAGATTGACGCTTGGTGTACCAAGGTCCTGGCCAAGCACTGGCCGGAGGTGCGGCGCTATGCCGATGTCCGACACGTCCACGGGCCGCTGGCCCACGCCGCGCACGACGGATGGCGAGCGGGGGGGCCGGGGGGGCCGGGGGGGCCGGGGGGACCTGCTCGCGAAGGTGCGGGGCTACGAGATGAAACACAACGGGACGCGGCGCATGTGGCCGACGCCGAACGCCAAGGACGGCGAACAGGGCAGCAACCGAACAGGGCGATCCACACCGGCGAAGGCGAAGCAGGCCGGCTGGAATCTCCAAGAAGCCGTGCGTACGTGGAGCGGTGTGACGCCTGCCTCGCGCCAGTTGACGTTGTGTGCGGCGGCTTTCCCTGCCAGCCGCACTCCCTCGCTGGCCGACGGCTGGGTGCCGCCGACCCGCGTGACCTCTGGCCCCAGTTCGCACGACTCGTTCGCGAGCTTGGACCCCGGTGGGTGCTGGCGGAAAACGTCAGCGGGCTACTCTCAAGTGACGCTGGACGGGTCTTTGGAGGAATACTGCGAGACCTGGCCGCGTGCGGGTATGACGCAGAGTGGAACGTGCTATCTGCTGCGGAATTTGGAGCGCCGCATCGACGTGACCGGGTCTGGCTTGTGGCCTACCCCGCGCGCCTACAGCTTCGACGAGAGTCATGCACCGGGCCTGACGCCCCTCGACATTCGGGTGCGGGGCTTGTATCGGGACGATCCGAAACACGCCCGTTATTGGCCGACGCCCCGCGACGGGTCGCCGCCTTCTGCGAGCGCTACGCCGTCTGTCACAACCCCAACGACTGCGATGCCCATGACTGCTGGCTGGTGCGATCCGGCCGCGAGTACCCCGATGGATACATCGACCCGGACGCTGTGGCCGACGCCCTGCGCGGGCGATGCGAAGAGCAGCGGCTCACGCAATACGCCGACGAGCCAGGCACACTTTGGAGTGTCGCTGACCGATGCGGTGCGGGGCGATGCCGGCATGGGACGACGGTGGCCGATGCCCACGGGCCGGGACTGGAAGGACGGCAGTGCGGAGGCGTGTGCGAACGTGCCGGTGAACGGGCTGCTGGGCCGGACGGTCCACGTCTCTTCACGCCAGGAGGCCCCCGCGACTGGGAGCCTGAACCCGACGTTCGTGGAATGGCTGATGGGCTACCCCCAGGACTGGACGGTCCTCTGAATGTCTGGGCCGCAGGGGAATGGCCCGGCGTGCCCCGCGTGGCCACCGGCGTGCCGCACCGGGTGGACCGCCTGCGGGGGCTGGGGAACGCCCTGGTGCCGCAGATCGCGGAATGGCTGGGCCGACGGATCCTGGCGGCAGAGGCCGACGGCCGTTGATTCTTTGAATGGCAAATCAATGGCACTGGCACCCTGACATCGATGGCGAAAGGCGGCAAACGGCCCGGCGCGGGCCGCCCGAAAGGCTCGCGTGACCCGCACACCAAAAGCCGGCAGGTGGTCGAGGAGGAGTTCCGCGCCTTCATGCTGAAGAGCCACGCGGCGCTCTGGCAGGGGCAGCTTGAGCGCGCGCTCGGGGCCTACGTGCTGGTCGTGAAAACCGAGACCGGCTACGCGCGCGTCACCGACCCGGAGGCGATCGCGCGCCTGCTGGCCGTGCCGCAGGACCGCGGCGTGCGCTACTGGCGCATCGAGGCGCGGGCGCCGGACCCGGTGCTGGTCAAGGAAATCAACAACCGCCTGATGGGCGTGCCGCGGCAGGAGGTGGAGGTCAGCGGGGCGCTCTCACTGGCAGAGTTGTTGGCAGCGGCGGAATTGAAACATCGACAAGGATGACCACAGAGTCGCTCGCCCCCGATTGTCTGCACCGCTGGAAGACCGACCCCGCATCGATGGTGCGCGAGGAGTTCGGCGTCGAGCCCGACCTGTGGCAGGCCGACGCGCTCGCCGCCTTCGCGCGCGACGCCGTGCGCCGGCTCGCGCTCAAGGCGTGCAAGGGGCCGGGCAAGACGGCGCTACTCGCTTGGTGCATCCTCAACTTCCTCGCCACGCGCCCCTACTCGCGCGTCGGCTGCGCGGCGATCACGGCCGACAACCTCTCGACCAACCTCTGGCCCGAGCTGGCCAAGTGGATGGCGCGCTCGGCGTTTTTCAGCCAGGCGTTTGTCTGGACCAAGACGCGCCTCGAGTGCCGCGAGGCGCCGGAGACCTGGTTCGCCGTGGCGCGCGCCTTTCCCAAGCATGCCGACCCCGAGGCCCAGGCCAACGCGCTGGCCGGCCTGCACGCCGACCACGTCATGTTCGTGCTCGACGAATCGGGCGGCATGCCGCAGGCGGTCATGGTCACGGCCGAGGGCATCCTGGCGACCGAAGGCAGCGAGGGGAAACTCCTGCAGAGCGGCAACCCCACGCACACCACCGGCCCGCTGCACCGCGCCTGCACGCAGGACCGGCACCTCTGGGAGGTGATCACGATCACCGGCGACCCCGACGACCCGCGCCGCTCGCCGCGCATCAGTCTGCAGTGGGCGCGCGAGCAGATCGCGCAGTATGGGCGCGACAACCCGTGGGTGAAGGTCAACGTGCTCGGCGAGTTCCCGCCGACCTCGATCAACGCCCTGCTCGGGGTGGACGAGGTCGAGGCCGCCATGCGCCGGCACCTGCCGGTCGATGCCTACGACTGGGCGCAGAAGCGGATCGGGGTGGACGTCGCCCGCTTCGGGGACGACCGCACGGTGCTCTTCCCGCGCCAGGGGCTGGCCGCCTTCCGCCCGGTGGTGCTGCGCGGGCAGCGCACCACCACCATTGCGGCGCGCGTGGCGCGGGGCCTGGTGCAGTGGGGCGCCGAGCTCGTGCTGATTGACGACACCGGGCACTGGGGGCACGGCGTGGTCGATGGGCTCTTCACCGCCGGTTATCCCGTCGTGCCGATCATCGCGAGTGACCCGGCGATCGATCCCCGCTACAAGAACCGGCGCGCGGAGATGTGGCTGGCGATGGCCGGCTGGGTGCAGGCCGGGGGCGCGCTGCCGCCCCTGCCGGACCTGGTGCGCGAGCTGACGGTGCCGACCTATACCTTCCTCGGCGGCAAGTTCGTGCTCGAGGACAAGGACCAGATCAAGGCGCGGCTGGGCGCCTCGCCGGACCTGGCCGACGCCCTGGCGCAGACCTTTGCCCTGCCGGACCAGCCGGCGCAGGTCCTCAGTCGGCTGCGCACGGCGGCCTCGGTGCGCTATGACGGCGATCCCTTCGCGCTCGAGCCGGCGCCGCGGCGCGAGCTGCCCGACCGGGGCCGGTCGGCGGAGGTGCTGTGATGCTGCTGCCGCTGACGGAGGATCTGATTGCGACGTGGGCGGCCGATCCCGACTGTGCGCGACTGGCGGATCGCCATTATTCGCGCGGCCGGCGCGGACATCCGCAGTTTGCCCCCAGCGGGCGCAAACTGGTGCTGCGCGATACGGCCGGTTTGGTGGTGTTCGTGTGGTTGTTTCCGGAGGCGACCTACCGCCGCGATGGCCAGGTGGGCTACAACAACACGCTCTTTCGGAATGAGTCCTCGCGTCTGAGCTCGGCGATCATTCTCGAAGCCGAACGGTATGCGGTCGCGAAGTGGGGACCGAACCGCGGCTACACCTACATTGATGCGCGGAAAGTGGCTAGCCCTAATCCCGGCTACTGTTTTAAGTGTGCCGGCTGGGTGCATGTCGGTTACTCAAAAGATCAGCACCTGCACTTGCTGGAAAAGTGGCTCGTCGCGGAGGGGCGGTGATGATCATTCGCGCCGCGACGCGCGCGGACCAGCCGGCGCTGGTGGCGATGGCGGGGGAGTTCCTCGCCGCCACGCGCTACGGCACGCTCCTCACCGCCGACGCGGCCTCCGTCGGGCATGCCCTCGCGCTCATCGAGGCACTCGGCGGGCTGGCGCTGGTGGCCGAGGACGCGGGCGCCCTGGTCGGGATGCTGGCGCTGGTCGTCGGGCCGCATCCCCTGACAGGGGAGCCGACGGCGGAGGAGCTCGTCTGGTGGGCGGCGCCCACGGCCCGCTACGCGCAGGTCGGGCTGCGCCTGCTGAAGGCGGCCGAGGCGTGGGCGGTGGCGCAGGGCATCGTCTGGCTGGTGCTGGTCGAGCCGCTGCCGCGGGAGACCGTGAGCCGCTACGGGCGGCTCGGCTACACGGCCATCGAGACGCGCAGCGTCAAGCGGCTCCCGCCGGGGGGCGCGTGATGCGGGACGGCGCCCGGCGGCGGCCCGGTCGTCCCTCGCTGGACGGGCGTGACCCGAGCGTGTCGGTGCATCTGCGGCTTCCCGCGCGCGTGTATCTCGACCTCGCGCGGCGTGCCCAGGTCGCCGGCTGCTCGGTGCCGGAACGGCTCCGGCGCGACCTGGTGCCATTGCGGTACCGGAAATAGACTTGACCCGCCGCTTGTTTTAGAGTAACGCCCGATGGCGTTCACGACGTCGCTGGCGATGCCGCGCACGGGCCGACGGTCCCCGGACGGGCGCGTGCTCACCCCGGCCCCGACGCAGGCGCAGGCGCCGGCCCCGGTCGCGGCCTTCAGCGCGGCGCCGATGCCGATGACGGGGGCCACGACACCGCCCCTGCCGGGGACCGCGCCGCTGCCGGGGTCGCCGCAGGCGCTGGCCCCGCCCACGGGACCGGACGGCACGCCGGTCGAGTCCCCTGACCGGCCGCGCGCGGGGGCGCCGCCCCGGTCGGCGATCGAGGCGCGGCGGCGGCGGATTCTGGAGCAGACGCGGGCCGCCTCGCCCGAGAACCGGCAGCGCGTGTCCGACATTCTGCGCGGGCTCACGGTGGGCGGGGCGCCGCGCGTGCCGCCGGCCCCCGACACGACCCAGGCGCAGAGTGCCGCCTACGCGGAGGCGGAACGCGCCAGCCGGCGGCGGCGCCGGGTCGCCGAGGCCGGGAGCCTGCGGCGCTCGCCGCTCCCGGCGCCGAGTGCGGCCCAGGCCGGCATCCGCCCGGTCCTGCAGCTGCCGCGGCTCTACTAGCCCCATGCCCGCCCTTGCCGCCGCCGCCCCGTCCGACCCTGCGCTCCGGCCCCGGCAGCGGTATCTGCAGCTCAAGGCCGCGCTCTGGACCGAGCGCAGTTCCTTCGACGCGCACTGGCGCGACCTCGGCGACTTCCTGCTGCCGCGCCGCACGCGCTTCTGGCCCGGCGACCGCAACCGGGGCGACAAGCGCAACCAGCAGATCATCGACTCCACGGGGCGCTTTGCCGTGCGGACGCTCCAGAGCGGGCTGCATGCCGGGCTGACCTCGCCGGCCCGCCCCTGGTTCAAGCTCACCACCCCGGACCCGGAACTGGCCGCCTTCAAGCCGGTCGAGGGGTGGCTGGTGGAAGTGACGCGCCGCATGCAGGTGGTCTTTGCCGATTCCAATCTCTACAACGTGCTGCCGGTCATCTACGGCGACATGGGGGTGTTTGGCACCGGCGCCATGAGCGTGCTCGAGGACAGCCAGGACCTGCTGCGCTGCTACGCCTACCCCATCGGCAGCTACGCGCTCGCGCTCGACAGCCGGGGCCTGGCCAACACGTTCGTGCGCGAATACGAGCTCACCGTCGAGCAGGTGGTCGAGACCTTCCTCGTGCAGCCCGGCGCCCGCGACATCGACTGGGCGCGCGCCTCGAGCCACCTGCGCCATGCCTGGGAGCGCGGCCAGTATCACCAGGCCGTGCCGCTCTGCTGGGTCGTCGTGCCCAACCGCGCGCCGACGCGCGGCGTCGGGCCGGCCGCGATGCCGTGGGTGTCGTATCACTTCGAGGTCGGCGGCGAGGGGAGCCACGACGGGGTCCTGCGCGCGAGCGGGTTCGCCAGCTTCCCGATCCTGGCGCCGCGCTGGGACGTGACCGGCGAGGACAGCTACGGCACCGACTGCCCCGGCATGACGGCGCTGGGCGACGTGCGGCAACTGCAGGTGAT